>JAADYV010000137.1 GCA_010092855.1 Chloroflexota bacterium
CTCATTTCCTCCGCCAGCTTCGCGAGCTGTGCTTCGCGGGCGCGCAGTCCCTCAAACGCGGTCAGCATTTCGTCCCACAGCGTGCGCTCAGCCGAGAACTGCGGACGTTGGGGTAGGTAGCCGATGGTCAGGTTTTTCATATGGCTGACCGTGCCTGCCGACGGCTCCTCATACCGGATCAGCACTTCCAACAGCGTGGTCTTGCCGATGCCATTCGCGCCGACCAGCGCGATCTTGGCTCCGTGCGGAATGTCAACCGATATCCCCTCAAAGATGTCGTTGGCACCAAATGACTTGGCGATATTGTGTGCGCTCAAAACAGCCATGCGAACTCCAGTTATCGCTGTTACAGGATTTCAAGAAAGCCAGCGCATTATACCACGATCCAGGCCAGCATCTGGGCGGAAAGTAGTGTCAGCATCGCAAAGACACTGTGGTGTGGCGCTTCGGTCCGGGTATAGCGCAGTATGCCCCAGGCCACAAATGGCAGCGCTAGCAGCGATGCCGCGATCACCTCCGGCGGCAGCACATGATCGTGCAGCAATACCAACAGGCCAAAACTCAGCAGCGCGACCACTGTATACAGGCGGCGCAAGCGCGTTGGCGACCAGCGGGTGGCCAGCGTTCGCTTGCCGACCTGGGCATCGGCACGGCGGTCCACCCAGGTAGTAGCTAGCAGGTTCAAGAATGCCAGCCCTGTGAACGGCAGGCATCCCAGCACCACGCGCCAGTCAAACTGGTCACTTTGCACCACGTAGCCGTACAGCGACAGCACGATCCCGCCCAGGAGCGCGTTATCCAGTTCGCCCCAACCGCGCCATGCCAGCTTAAGCGGAGGTAGCGAATACATCCAGCCACCCCATGCGCCAATCGCCAGAACAGGCAGCACCGCCGCGCTCAACGCGCCCAGCGCTATTGCCACCACCACCAGCACACTGCCCATCCCCAACGTGATCCACGCTGCCCACAGCGCCACAGATCGCGGCACAATTCCGGCGGGTAAAATCCCGCTGCCGCCCGAAAACAGCGTGCGCTGCGTGATCGCATCCGTTTCGTAGTCCGCGTATTCGTTGGTGTAATGGATCGACAGCGCAACCAGCAGCAGCACGATCAACCCACACACAAATGCCGCAACATTCAACGGATGCCCATAGGCGCGCGCGATCAACGTACCCGCTACATAGACGTGCACCACGCTCAACATGATTAGCGGGCGCGCCATACCCCACAATGCCAAAACTAGTTGTTTGCTCTGTTTTGTCATGCCACAACACCTCAACCAGCAGAGATTGTATACAATTCGGACGCTGGCTGGCATTTTGATATAATGGCGCACATGAGCAAACGTGAGACATCATCAGTCCCTCCTCTGCCTCCCGATCATGCCGGAGTCTTGGCTGCTGCCGCGATCATGGCCGTGACGGGTTGGGTGGGTTTATGGCTGTTGGTGACGACAGGGCTGCCGACCGCGTTTCCGCGCTGGCTGTTTTTTGTGTTCCTGTACCTGGCCGTGACCGGGACTGTGCTGCCATTTGTGCGTTTTTTGAACGTTCGCTTTGCTAGTGATGCCGCACCACCCACGCCCGGCAATGTGCTGTTGCGCCAAAGCATCTGGGTTGGGCTGTTTGTGGTGGCTTGTGCATGGCTTCAGATTCCGCGCGTTTTGAACCCGGTGATCGCCATCATCCTGGGCATCAGCCTGGCGGTGATCGAAGCATTTTTGCGTGTCCGCGAACAGAGTTGATTGAGGATTCTGGTTAGGCATTGCCGGCTTTGGCCCGGCTTGCCTACAAATACTTAAAAGGAAAGAACTAATGAAAGCCGATCTTGATCGTTTCATGGAAGCCGACGGCATCGACGCCATCGTGATTCTGCCCCACGAAAATGAAGACCCCTACCGGACCTACCTGGCCAACGGCGCGCACTTTGGCGGCATGGTTGTCAAAAAACGCGGCGAGCAACCGGTGCTGATCGCCAACGGAATGGAAGTTGATGAGGCAGCCAAGAGCGGCCTGACCGTCTACAGTTGGGAGGACTTTGGGCTGGGCGAGCTGCTGCGCGAGCACAAAGATGATCGGGACGGGGCAATGGCTGAATGGTTCCGGCGTATCTTCGAGAAAACCGGCGTCCAGGGCAGCATCACGATCTACGGTGTGGGTGACATCAACGCTGCGTACCGTACCATCCTGCTGTTGACGGAACACCTGGGCGAGCAGATCACCATTGTACCTGCCAAGATTCGCAACAACATCTTCAACAAGGCCTACGAAACGAAAGACACCGACGAAATCGTGCGGCTGCGAGATGTTGCCCGACGGACCAGCGCCGTCATGCGCGCCACCCGCGAGTGGATCAGCACCCATCGTGCCGCGGGCGAAGTGGTGGTCACGGCGGAAGCTGCCCCACTGACGATTGGTGACGTCAAGCGCTATGTGCGGATGCAGTTGTTTGCGCAGGGCCTCGAGGACCCGGAAGGCATGATCTTTGCCCAGGGCCGCGACGCAGCCGTGCCCCACAGCAAGGGCGAAGACGACCAGCCGCTCACGCTGGGCCAGACGATTGTGTTCGACCTGTTCCCACGCGAGCCGGGCGGCTATTTCCATGACATGACGCGCACGTGGTGTATCGGGCACGCGCCGGACGAGGTGCAAGCCGACTTTGACGCGGTGCTGGAAGTCTACCAGCGCTCTGCCGAGATGTGTAAGGTTGGCGTGGTCACCAGCACTGTGCAGCGGATGGTGTGCGAGTTCTTTGAGGAAAAGGGGCATCCTACCGTGCTGAACACGCCCGGTACCAGCGAGGGCTATGTGCACAGCCTGGCGCACGGGTTGGGGCTGAACGTGCACGAAGCGCCCTACTTCCCCAACTATTCCGAGGACTACCGCCTGCAAAAAGGCAGTGTCTTCACGCTGGAGCCGGGCCTGTATTATCCCGACAAGGGCTACGGTATACGCATTGAAGACACGGTGTTTCTGAACGAAAGTGGCGCGCTCGAAACCCTGACCGACTGCCCCTACGACCTGGTGATCGAACTCAACGGCTAGCAAAATGGCGGGCTGAGCGACAAAACGAAAGGCATGGAGGCGCAGGGCGGCTGCACGAGTTTCCGTTGTGCCGCCGCTCCCCGATTATGACGTTAATTCTCGGTATTGAAACATCGTGTGACGAAACAGGCGTAGCCGTCGTCGAGAACGGCACGCGCCTGCTTTCCAACGTGGTCGCTTCGCAGGTGGTCCTGCACGCGCAGTATGGCGGCGTGTTCCCCGAAGTGGCTTCGCGCGCGCACGTCGAGGCGATTGTGCCTGTCACACAGCAGGCGATGGACGTCGCTCAGGTCACGCTGGACGACATCGACGCCATCGCGGTTACGCGCGGGCCGGGCTTGGCGGGGTCGCTGCTGGTGGGTGTTAACTTCGCCAAAGGGCTGGCACTTGGTCACGGTTTGCCGTTGGTGGGCGTGAACCACCTGGAAGGCCACGTCTATTCGTTATGGCTGGCGGAAACCGACACCGCGCTGCAATTTCCAGCAGTATGCCTGATCGTCTCCGGCGGTCACAGCGAGATCGTGCTCATTCGCGAGCACGGCGATTACACCGTGGTGGGCAGCACCATCGACGACGCGGCGGGTGAAGCCTTCGACAAGGTCGCGCGCCTGCTCAACCTGAGTTATCCCGGCGGCCCGGCTATTCAACACGCGGCAGATGAAGGCGATCCCACCACGTATGCGTTTCCGCGCGCGCTGCGTGGCCACGGCTACAACTTCAGTTTTTCCGGGTTGAAGACGGCGGTGATGCGTGCCGTGCAGCCACCGCACCAGGGTCGCCGCGCGCCCAAAAGCGAAGGCATGACGCCGGAGCAGCTTCGTCCCGATGTCAACGTGGCGGATGTAGCGGCCAGTTTCCAGGTGGCGGTGGTAGATGTGCTGGTCGAGAAAACGATCCAGGCGGCAGCAACACACAACGCAGCGGAAATCTGGATGGCGGGTGGGGTCAGCGCCAATCTGCTGCTGCGCGAACAGATGCAGGAGCACAGTCCGCTGCCGGTGCGCTATCCGCCGTTGGCGCTGTGTGTGGACAACGGGGCCATGATCGCGGCGGCGGGCTTTTTCCGCTACCAGCAGGGCTACCGGGACGACCTCGCGCTGGACGTGCGCCCGATGTGGCCGCTGGTGTCGATCCGGGATCACATGACCAAAGGCTAGTGTGTTTCAGTTCATTACCCGTC
The DNA here is from genome assembly GCA_010092855.1 of Chloroflexota bacterium. Lineage (GTDB taxonomy): Bacteria > Chloroflexota > Anaerolineae > Aggregatilineales > Aggregatilineaceae > TC-15. The sequence goes on from JAADYV010000137.1 coordinate 4,225, forward strand.
GGTTGGGTTTTCTTCCAGCCAGTCCGTCAGTTCACCCACCAGGAACTCGGCCAGCACCTCGTTGCCGCGCGGGTTCAGGTGGATGTCGGTTTTGTAGTAAAGCTGTTCGCCCGCAGCGGCGGCTTGCTGGAATGTGGGCAGCGGGTCCACGCACCACAACCCTTCACTGGTGCAGAAGTCCAGCATCATCTGGTAATTGGTGTCCAGCAGCGCCATTTGATCCGCTTCGAGCAGTGGCGCGGCCAGGTCCCGGTAGACCTGCTCTTTGGTCGGCATGAGCACGATCAGCAGCGTGCCGGTGCTGCCGTTCTCATACCCGCGTGCCAGTTCATCTCGCGCGGCCAGCATCGCGTCCCGGCTGAGGCCCCAGCCAAAGACGTTTTGGGGACGGTCCATGTCGAACGCGCCCCACAGGTAGGGTCGTCCAAAAGACAGGTCAATATCGCCGCTTTGGGCATGTTCCCGGTCCAGGAACTGCCAGGACGCCTCGAATGCCTCGTCCGCGCCGACCAGCATCTTGATCAACACGTAAGCTGCTGAATTGCGATCCCACCAGTTGAGTGTGAGGGCAGCAGGGGCGTCGTCATCGAGTGGCGGCATATCCGGGCGCTGCAAGCTGGAGTCAAGCCGCGCCAGGCCATAGTCTTCGTTGGCGTCGTTGCAGTACCACTGCCACAGAACAAGCGGCGGTTGGCCCGGCAGCCCAAACTGCTGCATCACGCGCAAGTGGCTGACCGCGCCGGTGCCGGTGATGCCCAGGTTGATGATGTTACGCCCGGTTACTTCGCCAAAGCGCGTTACCCAGCAGTCGTCGATCTCGGTGAAGCAAAACGTGAACGAATCCCCGACCGCTACCCCGTCCCAGCGCATATCCGTTTGGGCTGACGTGGTGCGAAACGCAAGGCGACTGTCCCACATCTGTTCGGTGGTAACGGAGAAGTGTACGTCGGCGCTGCCGTACTGCTCCCGGTCCTGGACGGGCCGCGTGATGGTCAGGAATTCGTTGTCGTCCTGCCAGATCGGATCGGGCAGCAGTTTTTTGTCGGTGAAGGGCGTCACCCGCACGTCGTCTAGAATCAGTTGCAGGCGTGGTGGTAAGGAGAAAAAAAGCAGCCGCAGCAGCAGCTCCACCAGGAACCAGGCGAGCAGCAGCCCAAACACGATGCTGCCCAGCCGTCCCCCCCACACGACCAGCGGGCGCGGGGCAGGCTTTTCGGTTCCGTTGTCAGTCTCTGCGGGTTCGGGTTGGAGATTATCCTGCATCAGGCGCTTTCAGCCGGAATTCGGCGATGATTTCTTCCTCCGCATCTTCGAGCAAGTCTCGTTCCAGCGGACCTCTTTCAAAGTTGTAGAGCGTCAGTTCAACGTCGGAAACCTGCATCACCACCGGCTCATGCTGCCGGTAGGGCTGCACGGCGTTCACCAGTGGCGGGGCGGGCTGTGTGCCCCAGTGCCCCAATGTGATGTGGGGAAGGTAAGGCCACTCTGTCACTGGGCGTGCGCGCAGCGGCAATGCACGGCGCAGTTTGGCTCGCAGCGTGCGCAGACAGCGGTCGGTATCATGCACTTCGGCGAACAACACGTTCGAAAAAGCGTTTAGCGGGCCGATACCAATGGTGAAGGGTTCGAATTCTCGCAGCACCGTGCGGGCGCGGTCTGTGATCTGGCTGAGCGCGCGGCGGGGCAGCGTTTCCGGCAGTGGCAAGCCCGGCCAGCGCCGCAGTCGCCCAACATGATGCAGCGTGATGTGCAGCCGGTCCGGGGGCTGAGGATCGTATTGGAACCAGGACTCGAAAGCGTGCTGCCATGCGGCCAGCCGGTCGATCACGCGGAAGTCGTTGATGGGGACGATGAACGTGATGTATGATCCCAGCATCCACTGGCGAAACCGGCGGTGCCTGAGCACCAGCGTATCCCGCGTGTGCGGCAATTCCGAGAACTGCTGCCAGGTGGCGGTATATGCCTGTTCAAAGTCTGGCACAAGCCTCTCCGTCACTCTGTATTTCGTTTACACTGCATCCTGGTGGTCAGGTGCCTACATAAACACGCCCGCGCCTTCTGCTGGTTCGGCCACGAACAGAGTTGCGGTTAACCCGGTGCTTTGTTCGTAGCGAGCGATGGTGCAGGTGATGAAGTCCTCGACTTCCGCAACATCCACCAGTGCAACAATGGCCCCGGCTTCTCCCCCACCACTGTAGCGCGCGCCAAAACAACCCGCGTGTTGGGTAGCAGCGCTCCACATCGCATCCAATACGTCCGAACTGCTGCCATAGTCGTCGCGAGCGCTCCAGTACGACTCGTTCATCAAGCGGCCAAACGCGGCGACATCGCCCTGTTGGAGCGCCTCGACCGCGTCATGCGTGCGTGCGATTTCGGTAATCACGTGGCGCGAGCGTCGGAATTGGTCGGCGGTCAGCACTGGCTCGAAGTCTTCCAGGCGGCTTAGCGGTACATCGCGCAGTGTCTTGACCTGGCGGTCTACCAAACCGATGGTGTGCGCGGTATCGTGGCAGTCTTGCGCCCGGCCATTGTAGCTGCCTTTTGAACCGGCCAACTCGGGGCGAGTGTTGGTGTCACACACCACTACGCGGGCCGACGGTGGAAAGGGCAAGTACGTGTGCTCAAGGGTGCGGCAGTCCAGCCAGATGACCTGCCCTTCACGGGCGTGCAGGCACGTGAACTGGTCCTGAATGCCGGTACCGATGCCCATGTAGTCGCGTTCTGCTTCGCGGCCTACCTGCGCCAGTTCCGCACGCTCCAGTTGCCAGTATTCCAGGGCCTGCCACGCGATAGCGAAGGCTTCTTCCACCGCCGCTGACGAGCTCAACCCGGCTCGCATCACTACGTCACCCAAGAACGCAACATCAATCCCATTGACCTTAAGGCCGCGGCGCTGCAAAGCCCAGGCTACCCCAGCCGGATAGTGGGCCCAGCGCGGTAGGTCGTTGCCGACGACGTCTTGTTTTTCGTCCAGGCGTTTGAGCGGCAGCACCGTCGATTCGTCAAGATCGGCGGCATAGATGCGCACCAGGTCCGCTGCGCCATATGCTGCTGCCAGCCAGATTTCCCGGTTGATGGCAATGTTGATCACGAACCCATCATGCATATCGACGTGCCCGCCTAACAGGTTGATGCGTCCCGGCGCGCGCACAAAAACATCCGGCGAATGACCAGGATAGGCGCGCCGAAAAGCGTCGAGCAGCGGACGGGGCAAACTAGTAGGCGAGGTGTACATGGAGTATGTGCTCTTGCTGGTTTCAGTCATCAAACGCTATCGATATTCCATGGTCTTGTATAGCGTGGGCCAACTCTTGTTCCTGGTCCGCACGCACCAATACAGCTTTGGGGCCGAGTCTGGCCCCCAAATAGCGACGCAGTTCGGGTGTATCGAGGATCAACTGCAGGTCCTCTTCTGTCTTCGCACGCAGGATAACGGTCCGTGTCATCCACACGCTGGCGCTGCCGCCCTGTGTCCAGCGATCCAACAGCCGGTACACCGATTCGGGAACGTTATCTTCGCTGATGCGGCGCAAAAAGGCTCGAATCGCGTCGGCGTCAATGCCTTGTTGCTGCGCGTGTTGGAATGCGGCCCCCGACAGCGTGTAGATATAAGGAGCGTCCACCGGCCCCCATTCGGTGATGCGCGCGACCTGAAAGCGTTCGTAGCGGTTGCAGGTACGGCCCACCAGGATCGCGCCGTCTGGTTGAATGACGGGCGGCTCGGATTCTTCAGGCGGGTCTGGCCACTCGGTTTCGCCACCCAACGCCCGTCCATAGACCGTCAGGCGGCACAGTGTACCCTCATCGCCCAGGTCCAGCAAGCCCAACCAGTGCATGGGACCGGTCAGGATGAAACGCAGCACCGCGCCATCGACCTGCTCCCAATTCTCGAAACCACGCAGTGGCGCACCCGTCTGTGCATCGCGTATGTACCAGCTATCGTAATCTGCGGCAGGGCGCTGGAAATCCGGTTCTTCCTCGTGCACAATGGCGATCAACTCGTCGCGCGGCCACCAGTCTTCCGGCGGTACCATCTCCAGAAAAGTCAGGATCGTCTGGCGCGCCAGCAGCGGATCGTTGCGCCAGCCGGTATCTTCGATTTGCAGGCCAGGCGTGTGCCACAGGTCGTTGAACAACGTGGAATCGCGCCAGGCTTCCGCCAGAGCACGCACCTGCCGGGGACGCGATTGCTCCAGCCAGTGCCGCGCATGGCTGGGTACCGGGCGAAAAATGCCCTCTTCACTGGCGGCCAGTCCCATGCTACCCGCCAGGCTAACCAGCAGCGCCACCCGACCCCGGTCCGGCTCGCCCAACCAATACGGGGTCAACGCGTCGTTAACTTGCCCCAACAGCTCATCGCGCTCAGAGGGTACTTGCTCGATTCGCAGGTAGGAAAGCAACGTGGTCATGTCATCGACGAGCATGGTGGTGGCCGGAAAAACAGCGTCCGGCTCAAATGCCCCTGTGCTGGTACGGGCCACTGGTTCTTCATCGACCAGATCGTAGCCGGTTTCGTGGACGGGCAGCACTGCGGCTAGGTCGGTGGGCACGTATACGAACGCCTGTCGCCCGGTTCGTCCCTGGCCGAACCCTACGGCAAGCAAGCCCCGGAAATACAACGTTTCGGCCACGCTGACCGGGTTGAGGTGCGGCTTTTCGCGCTCGCGGCGACCGGGACCCATCTGGCGGATTTCCCCAAACAGGCGCGAAAACTGGGCTTCAGCCATTCTGTGGCCCGGCGTGCCCAGCACCGTTTGCAGCGCGCCGCGTTCGTTGTCGGCCAGGCGGTTCCATTCGGCAGCGGCCCGCGCCGGGTCCAGCATGACGCCGCTTAACCGTTCCGCCGCGTCACGCGGGTCTCCGGCTTCTAGGTCCACGTCCCACCGGTGGGCGATAATCGCCAGCAGGCCCGGATCATAGTCTGCGAGGGTTGATAATAATGATTGCATAAGGCACCTTAAATTCTGGCTAGCTTAATGACAGTCGCCTTTTCTCGCAAGTTTTGCTCACATAAATCCTGCTTAAGCACAACAAAACAGGGCAGCTCATGTGTCTGCCCCGGTGAAAATCGGTGAAAACGGACCTGTAGGCTGGCGAGCAGCTACTCGCCGAGGTCCTGGCAGCCGTTGGTCCAGAGTTCTGGCCAGCTAGAATGCGGCATCCCGTAGTAGTCCTCGATGATGCGGCGCGTGAGGGGCGCTGCCACTTCGGACCCCTCACACGAGTTTTCGACGATGACGGCAATGGCGATTTCCGGGTTGTCACCGGGAACAAAGGCGACAAACCACGCCTGGGGTGGCACGCCTTCACCACCGGTTTGGGCCGTGCCGGTTTTGCCACATACCACGAAGGGCGGGTTTTGAAAGCTGTACCAGGGTTCGAAGATATAGCGCGCGGTGCCGGTGGGGGCCAGCGTCACGTCACACATGGAAGTCTGGATGGCTGCGAACACTTCGGGATCGAAGTCTAGCACGGATATCGGCGTGGGCTGGCTTTGATAAACGGGCGGTTCATTAAGTAGCTGCACCTTGCTCACAAACTGTGGCTGGTAGAGCGTTCCCCCGTTGGCGATAGCCGCCGTCATGCGCGCGATCTGGAGAGGGGTAGCCAGTATCTGGTCCTGGCCGATTACAAGATTGAGCGTGGTGCCAATTGTAAACGGGAAGTTGGTGCGCTGCTGATAGTCGTCGGGGTTGGGGATGTAGCCGATGTCTTCCGGCAGGTCAGTTAGCCCCGTACTTACGCCTAGGCCCATCAGAGAGGCATAATCCGGCAGCAGGTAGGGATCGGTGTTGTACAGGTTGACGCCCAGTTGCCAGAAATAGGGATCGCACGAGTTCGTCAGCCCGCCGATAAAGTCTAGCCAGCCATGAGAACCGGGATGGATCCAGTCGGTGCGAAAATCGACGCCATCGCCATAAGCCGCGCCATACCAGATGCCTTCGCAAAAATAGGAGGTTCCGATTTCGTAGACCCCACTGTCCAACCCGGCGGCCATTGAAATGATCTTGAAGACCGAACCGGGCGCATACAGACCGCGCGTCACGCGGTTGAGCAGCGGCGTGCGCGGGTCGCTGTTGAGTTCCAGGATTCTTGTTCCAGGGTTGGGGATGGGGGTGTCCGGATTGAACAGACCCGGATCGTACCCTGGATAGCTCACGGCGGCCAGCACCTCGCCAGTATTCACGTCCATGACCACCGCTGCTGCGCCGGGCGACGTAGGTCCCCAGGTAGGACTGGCTACCGTGTAGGCTTCCTGGAAGGCGTCTACCACCGCTCCCTGCAGATCGCGGTCAATTGTCAGATAGACGTTTTGTGCCGGTTCCGAATCCACGCTGGCGATGGTGCGCAGTGCTTCCCCGGTGTTGGCCACGATCACCAGTTCGCCGCCAATGGTGCCCGCGAGGTAGCTCTCATACGACCGCTCGATGCCTTCCTGCCCGACCAGCGCACTGTCGGGATAACCCAACGACTGGTAATAGGCCGTCTGCTCTGGCTGGATGCGGCCTACATAACCGACAATATGCGGGGCTACGCTGCCGAAATAGCGCCGCGTCGGACGTTGGCTGGTGTCCAGGTCATCATCGCCCACGTCGCAGACTTGCAACAATGCGTTTTGGTTGGCCTGAAATGTTTCGGGGTCGATCTCTCCGACAGGAAAAATCGTATCTGGATTGTACTGGGCGAACTGTTCTTCGACCTCGCCGTAATCGCGGTTCATCAAGTCTGCGAGCAGCTCGATACACGCGCTATCGTTGGGAATATCCTGCTTGGCCACGCGAATCATGACGGCGATGCCATCCTGGTTGGCCAGTACATTGCCATTGCGGTCCAGGATGTTGCCCCGGCGCGGCTGGGTTCGGTTCACTTGCAGGTACGTGCCGGGTGCATATTCGGCAAAAATGTCGGTGCGCATCCAGGCTACTCGCCAGCCGTCGGATGTTTGTCGCAGCCGCATCGTACGCCCATTGTCCACTACCTCACCAAAAAAACCGGTCTGAAATGTCACATTGTAGTTGATCTGGACGGTGGTACCTTGTTGAAGGGCATTGGTGGTTTCTGTTTCGAGCGACGACGTGGTAAGCTGCGTCATGGCTTCGCCGTATTCAGCGGTGAAGTCATCCAGGGAATAGGCAGCCTGACTGTTGGGCATGATCAGGCTGTACATGGCCTCATAATCTTCGTTTTCCCACGCTTCGAGGAAGGTCGTGGCGACCTGGACAGCTTCGTCTAACGTCAACTGCGGGGATGGATCAAGCCCACTCCCGCTCAGGCCGATGCCGTCGCTGTCTCCGCTGCAGGCGACCAATAGTAACAGTAAGACCATGAACGAAATAAAACGCTTGAACATAGACGCACCTGTAAAAACTAAGAAGGCGAAAGCATAACGCACACTTTGCCCCCCTGTGGAATCGCCTTCACAATGGCTTACCGCGTCATTATACCGCTGTGTGCGGCACGGAGCGAACGCTATCGTCTGCGCGTCAGGATATCGGAGGTTACGTCGCAGTCATACGGGTGGAACTGCTGGCAGCGCAGGGGAACGTCGGCGGTGGGCGCGATCCCAAACCGGTGCAGCACCCGCACCAGGTGGCACAGTGGCAGGCCCATCACATTGGCGTAGCACCCGCTGGTCAGGTTTGCCGGGTGGAAGCCTGCGTGCTGGATCGCATATCCCCCGGCTTTATCGAACGGGTCGCCGCTAGCGATATAGGCTTCGATCTCGGCATCGGAATAGGCACGCATGGGCACATCCGTCGTGGCCACCTCGGTCACCTGCTGCCCGGTCACGGTATCCACCAGCGTGACTGCCGTATAGACCTGGTGTTTGCGCCCGCGCAGGCGGGTCAACATGTCCCGTGCTTCAACGGCGGTCGCTGGTTTGCCCAGGATCAGGTCACCATCGGCCACCGTTGTGTCTGCCGCCAGGACCAAAACGTCGTCCATCGCCAGCGCTACTGCCGCCGCTGCTTTTTCCTGGCTCAGACGTGCGGTATAGGTGTTAGCCGCTTCGCCGGGGTGCGGGGTCTCGTCGATGTCCACCGGCGTTTGCTCGAAGCGCAAGCCGGTCAGGGCCAGCAGTTCGCGTCGCCAGGGGGATGCGGAGGCCAGCATAATGGTACGCGATGGGTTGTTGCTCATGTAAACGCTTCCAGTGGGTGCTGTGTCGTCAGGTGCGGTTCTGGAACATCAAGCCAAAGCCGCGCCGTGTCACCAGGTAATCGTGCGCGGGATCAGCGTCTTGCAGGCGTTTGCGCAGACGGCTGACCAGCGCGTCAATGGTCTGGTCGCTGACGTCCTTGGCTGGTCCCCAGACAAACTCGACGATCTCGTCACGCGAGACAATCCGTCCGGCCCGTTCCACCAGCAGCGCCAACAGGATGAACTGGTTGGGGCTGAGCGGTGGGTCCAGCGGCGCACCAGCGATCCATACTTGCGCGGCGTCTTCGTCCAGTTCCAACCCTGGAATCGGCATATCAACCGGATCGATCTGCGCGGTAGTAACCGGATCGTCAAAGACCCAACTGCACACCTGGGCAAAGCTGACAACATCCCCCGCGCGCAGCCGGTAGGTTTCGCCCGGTTCCAGGCGGCGATCATTGACAAACGTGCCGTTGGTGCTGCCCATGTCTTCGATAAAGACATTCAGGTGATCCCTGGTGCATTGGGCGTGCAACCGCGAAATCTGGGTAAAGTCCAGCACATACTGGCAATCGCGCGCGCGCCCAATCGTAAACGGAAAGGCGCTGAGTTCGACCGTTTTACCGGCGCGATCACCATCCTGAATCAAAAAACGTTGTACCGTTGGCATGGCGCTACACTCAATACACTCTTTAGCTTACCAGAAACCTATGTTACCCTGACATCCCCCGACCAGACAAGGAACAACCTCAGGTCAATTTTCACCGGCTGTGTTAGCGTTGGCTTCCAGGTCAATACGAGTTTCAAACTGGCGCAGCGCTTCCCGTAGCTGCTGCTGACGATGGCTCGTGGTGACATCGCCGCGCGTGCGTTCCAGTACCCCGCGCAGCGCATCCATCCGGCGACGCAGCCCGCCCGTGATCGCGTCGTGGAAATCAAACGCGATCAACACACCGTAGATCGTGTCCATCTCGGCCAGCAGGCGTTCCGCTTCTTCGGAGTGACCCTTGCGGATGATGTCTAGCACCTGGCGGCGAAGTTCGCTGGCGGCTTCGGCCATGCCGTTGAGGTACGTCGAATGCTCCACATCCAATGAGTCGGGCGTGGGAATTTGCTCGCCACGCACTAGCGCATAAGTGGCAAAGGCTTCGACGTATTCCTTGAGCGCATCCTGCGTATAGCCGCTATGATACAGGTCTGGGAAGTTAGCGACCTGGGCGCGGAGTTCAGCGGCGGCTTCGCGGGCATGGTCCAGTCGCTCATGCGCAACATCCCATTCGTGGCGATGCACGGCGCGGATAGCGTTGGCGCAGTGCTGAATCAGCACTCGCGACTGGCTGATGGCAGCGTCACGGGCGGCGCTTTTGACCTCAAACGTTTCCCGGATGGTATCGGCGATGCTGTCTAATGTGTGGAGAGTGCTCATGCCTGGTCGCCTTCATCCGGAGAGTCGTCATCGCCATTTTCGTGGTCTTCATCGCTTTCTTCCTCATCTTCGCCCCGCACCGACGAAAACAACTGGTCGGCCAGCGAAGGCTGGCGCGGCGGCATTTTGATCTCGCCGTGCTGGTTTTCATAGCGAGTGACGTTTTCCTGGAGCGCTTTGAGCAGCATCTTGGCGTTGGTGGGCGTAAGCACGATGCGGGTCTGCACGCGGGCCTTTTGCACGTTGGGCAAAATCTGGGCGAAATCCAGGAATATCTCCCAGGGGGAGTGGGTGATAATAGCAAAATTGGCGTAAGTGGCCGACAGGCTGGAGGGAATTTCTAGGTTCAACCGTCGGGGTTCAGGCTTTTTGGTTTCAGGCATACCGGCGCTTCCTCCTTCCGAAAAGCATACAAAACTTGATCATAAGAAACAGCCGTCCAAACGGCTGTTACCTGAAGGTATATAGACTATACCGCATCCGGGCGGATAAATCCGGGCGGATAATGGGTAACCCGCGAACCCGCTCGCGTAGCCATCTTGTGCCTGCGTTGGGCGAATAGCCGGGTGCCTACGGCAACCGGGCCTAGAAGGGCAGGTCTTCCGGCTCAGTGGGATAGTCGTCCTGCACATCCATGCGTTCACCACGGCGGCCCAGGAACTGCACATCAAGCGCGGTCAGGTTCAGGCTGGCGCGCGGTTGACCATCCTGCCCCAGGTAAGCATCAGCGCTGACTCGACCGGTGACCATGATCTGCATGCCTTTATGTACGTATTGGTTGCACGTTTCTCCCAGTCCACGCCAGGCACTGATCTTGAACCAGGTGGTTTCTTCGCGTTGCTCATTGGTGTTGCGGTCAGTCCAACGGCGGGACACCGCTACGCTGAAATCACACACGGCCACACCAGACTGGGTATAGCGCAGTTCTGGGTCGCGCCCGACATTGCCCACGATAATGGTATATTGATAACCGGCCATCTTTCGCTCCTTGCGTTTCTGGTATGAGTAGTGGCTCGATCATACGTTATGCGTTGCTTACTAGCAAATCAATTATAGCACATTTAGAACATTTGTTCAATGGCTATCTGATTATTGCGCGACCAGGTTTTCCCGGTTGCAGTTCGACCAGTTGACTTATCCGCGTCGTGCGTTTAGTTCGTCAGCCAGCAGTCGCTGGACAACCTGGGCATCCGCTTTGCCCTTCATGGCGCGCATCACCATCCCCATCAGAAATTTGATCACCTTCTCTTCCCCGGCCAGGAAACGCGCGGTCTCGTCGGGATGGTCGTCCAGCGCCGCGATCACCGCCTGGCGCAAAACGTCCTCATCGCTGACCTGGGCCAGCCCCCGTTCTTCGACCAGTTGGGCCGGGCTGCCCCCTTCGGCATACACGGTTTCCAGCAGCTTTTTCGCGGTGCCATGATTGATCGTGCCCGCCTGCACCAGCGAGACCAGTTCCGCCAGCGCTTGCGGCGTCAGCTTGATCGAGTCTATCGTCTCACGCTCCCGGCTGTCGTTATTCATCACGCGGAAGACATCGCCGGTGATGTAATTGGCCACGCCTTTAGGATCGCCGCCCGCCGCCAGCGCTGCTTCATAGTATTCTGCGACAGCGCGTTCTGCCACCAGCACCGACGCATCGTAGCGGCTGAGTCCCAACGTTTCGATTAGTCGGTCTCGTTTGGCGTCGGGCAGTTCGGGTAGCCGGGCGCGTACCGCGTCCACCCAGGCGCGTTCGATCTCCAACACCGGCAGATCGGGTTCGGGGAAGTAGCGATAGTCTTCGGCGCTTTCTTTGATGCGCTGGGTAACCGTCGCCTGGCGCTGTTCATCCCACCCCATCGTGGCCTGCTGCACTTCGCCGCCGGACTCGTAGACCGCGATCTGGCGCTCGATCTCAAAGGCGGTGGCGCGCGCCAGGCTGCGGATGCTGTTCAGGTTCTTGACCTCGGTGCGGGTGCGGAATTCGCTCGAACCGACCGGGCGCACACTGATGTTTGGTTCCATGCGCAGCACGCCCTTGCTCATGTCCCCGCTGTTGACACCCAGGTAGCGCAGCACGGCGCGCAGCTTGCGGGCATACGCTTCGGCTTCTTCCGCGCTGCGGATGTCTGGCTCGGAGACGATCTCCAGCAACGGCACGCCGGCCCGGTTCAGGTCTACCAGGCTGTGTGCGTTGACGTGGGTGAGTTTGCCGGTGTCTTCCTCCAGGTGGGCGCGTTTGATGCCGATGCGCTTGGTTGACCCATCCGGCAGGTCGATCTCCAGCCAGCCGTTGATCGCCAGCGGGTACTCGTACTGGCTGATCTGGTATCCTTTGGGCAGGTCGGGGTAGAAGTAGCTCTTGCGCGCGAACTGGTTGAA
>JAADYV010000645.1 GCA_010092855.1 Chloroflexota bacterium
AGTTCGGGCGAGAAGTGCGCGACTTTCAGCCTGATCTCGTCCACATCGACGAGGAGCCGTACAACCTGGCGACGTGGCTGGCGCTGCGCCAGGCCAAACGCGCGGGGGCCAGGACGTTGTTTTTCTCGTGGCAGAACATCGTGCGGCGCTACCCCTGGATCGTGCGGCAGGGCGAACGCTGGGTGCTGCGCACCGTTGACTACGCCATCATGGGCACGCACAGCGCGGCAGAGGTCTGGCGGGAAAAGGGCTACAGCGGGCCGCTGGCCGTGATCCCGCAGTTCGGTGTCGACCCGGATATCTTTCGCCCGCCGGATCGTCCGCGCCAGGGCGGAACCTTCACCGTGGGGTTTGTGGGGCGGCTGGTGCCGGAGAAAGGCGGCGCGCTGTTGCTCGATGCGCTGGCCCGACTAGGTGGCCTGTGGCAGCTCGACATCATCGGGGACGGGCCAGAAAAGGGGAAGCTGCAGGATCAAGCCGCACACCTGCGCGTGGCGGACCGGGTGTCGTTTGGTACACTGCCCTCGACGCGGATGCCGGGCTACTACCAGGGCCTGGATGTGCTGGTTGTGCCGTCGCTGACGCGGCCCAACTGGAAGGAGCAGTTCGGGCGCGTGATCATCGAGGCGATGGCGTGCGGTGTGCCCGTCATCGGCTCCGACAGTGGTGCGATCCCCGATGTGGTCGGCGAGGCGGGCATTATTGTGCGGGAGGATAGTGTGGATGCGGTGGTGCAGGCGCTGCGCCAGGTGGTGCATAATCCTGACCAGCGGCGTGAGCTAGCTGCGCGCGGACGACAGCGCGTGTTGGAGCACTTCACCCAGGCGCGAGTCGCCGCCCAGACGGTCGATGTATACCGCGAAGTCTTGGTCCAATAACCCTTTTGGGTGATTGAAATCTGGGCTGGAGCGTGCTAGAGTTGCCCGCAGACGCATGTATTGCGCACAAACACGTCTATAGAGGAAATCGCTGTTCATGCTGAAAGCTGTGCTCTTTGATTTGGACCACACCCTGGTTGATTGGGATTCCGCCGAACCCTGGGAAGATTATCAGCCCCGGCGTATGGCCCGCGTCTTCGACTTCGTACACCGCAACCTGTACCCGCTGCCGGGAGTCGACGCCCAGTCGTTTTTTACGACGTATGTCCAGGTGCTGACGAATGCCTGGATCGCCAGCAGCCAGACGCTGGTCGCGCCCCGCGTGGCGCAGGTGTTGACTGATACCCTGGTGGCAGCTGGCCTGCCCGACAGCCGGCTGGATATCGACGCGGTGCTGGACATTTACGACTGGCAGCCACCGGCTGGCGAATGTGCGTATCCGGATGTAGTGGAAGTGTTGCCCCAACTGCGCGCGCACGGGATCGAGTTGGGCATCATCACCAACGCTTCGCACCCGATGGCATGGCGCGACCGCGAGTTAGAGGCGTTTGAACTGCTGCACCTGTTTTCACACTGCCGGGTGTCCGCTGCAGATGTGGGCGTGATCAAGCCCCATGCCGCGATCTTCGAGCACGCGCTGGCGCTGATGAATATCCGGCCTGAAGAAGCGGTCTTTGTGGGCGATAACCTGGATGCCGATGTGCGTGGGGCGCAGGGCGTGGGCATGTTCGCCGTGTGGCGCAACAATCCCTCCACCGCGTACCCGGACGACGGCGTGACGCCGGATGGTACCATCAAAACGCTGCACGACCTGCTGCCGCTGCTGGACAAACACTATCCGGGCTGGCGCAACGGGCAAACGCCATGACCGTGTTTGATGCAGCGCCCTATCGTACCCTGACGCTAACCGGGCCGATGGGGGTGGGCAAGACCACCATCGGGCGCGAGATTGCGCGGCAGCTCAAGGCGGAGTTATACGATCTGGACAACGAAATTCTGGCGCGCGAGGGCCAGTCCTCCGACCAGATTCGAGAGATATTTGGCGAGGCACGCCTTAAGACGCTCGAACGCGAGGCGGTGCACGAGCTGTCGCTGCGGCGCAGTGCCGTCATCGTCATCAACGGTACAGCCATGCTGGACGAGATCAACCGCCAGCGAATGGTGGAGGCCGGGTCTGTATTGTGCCTGAGCTGCGCGCTCAACGAAACGCTCCGCCGCTTGCACGTCGCGCGGGGTGCCTGGTTCCAAAGCCCTTACAACCGCGCGACCATCATCAGCCGCCTGAAGCGCGAGCGCGCTGTCCTGACACTTGAGCTGCTCCAACTTGATACCTCGCTGTTGTCAGTAGAAGAAACGGTTGCCGCCGTCAAGCAGTTCTGGTTTGAGCACGCCGAAGCCTGACTTTTCTTGCTGGCGGTTTTGAGCTATTACTTAAGGGGATTGAAACAACGCTGATTTCTGGCTGGATAGAGAGGATAGTCGATGAGCACCTTTACCGTGTCATTGGTTCAGATGAATGTGCGAAAAGGCGCACCGCGCACCAATTGGACGCGGATGCAAGAGTTCACCGCCGAGGCCGTCCAGCGCGGCGCAGACCTGGTCGTCTTCCCGGAATTGTGGGATGCGGGCACGGCCTACGACAAAGGCAAAGAGATCGCCAGTTCATTGAGCGGCGGGTTGTTTGCCCAGGTCGTGGCGCTGTCTCGCCAGCACAATATCCACGTTCTGGGCTCGTTGTATGAAAAACGCGGCGTCGGCATCTACAACACCATCGCGGTGGTTTCGCCGCTGAACGGTGTGATGGGCGCTTACCGCAAGATTCACCTGTTTCCGCTGTCATCCGAAGACAAATATTTGCTGCCGGGTGAAGCGCCGCTGGTGATCGACATGCCCTGGGGACGAACCGGGTTCGCCATTTGTTACGATCTGCGCTACCCGGAATTGTTCCGCCGCTATGCCGACCAGGACGCACAGGTGGTCATCGTGCCGTCAGCCTGGCCGCATCCGCGCCTGGAGCACTACCGGACGCTGCTGCAAGCACGCGCTATCGAAAACCAGTGTTACATGGTCGCCGTGAACCGGGTCGGTGTCGACATGACAGAAGAGGAGACAGTGGACGCCCACTACTTTGGGCATTCCGCCGTGATCGATCCCTGGGGCAAAATCGTGGTCGAGGGCGGCGAAACGGAGGCCCACTTCACCGTCACGCTGGACATGAACCTGGTGGCCCAGGTGCGTCGCCAGATTCCGGCGCTGGAAGGCCGCCGCCTGTAGCATCACAGCAATCCGCCCCCGGCGCACCCGGTCAGCGCGTGTAGCGGCCATCCTGGAGGAAGAGCACAACCACCTGGCCATCCGTACCGACAAACATTGCTCCCCGCTCGAAGTCCTGCCACAACCCGGTGTGCGGGACTTCGCCGCTCGTGCCCCAACCCAGGCCATCACGGATGGTGGGATTCTCGCGCCAGGCTTTGCCGAAACCGCGCACTGGCTGGACTAGGTTGGGCTGGGGCGGAACCAGGTTAGGATCACTTTCGGGCATACCCTCGTCAAACGTGTCAGCCACACGCACCAAACGCCCGTCGTCGGCCAGAGCGTAAATCTGGCGTTGACTCCCCTGCCAGTACATCATGCCACGCTCGAAGCGCTGGTACGCCATCTGGGTATCGACTGCTGGGCCGAGCGGTGCACCCAACTGGTCGCGCATTGCCTCGTACCGGGTGGTGAAGCGCGCATCGACACTGGTTCCGCTCACGATCCCGGTTCCTGCGGGCAGCCCAGATACGCTGCCGGACTGGTTGGCGGCGGCGGGCACCACCGGTTCGAGTGTCGGCAGTGGTTCGTCGTCGTCGCTGCCGATGAGGTCACCCAGGTAAATGCCGACAAAAGGCTCTTTGGTATGCGTCATCTGCAACGTGGCGATGGCGCGCGTCGGCTCGACAATATTCACTGTATCCCCGCCCTGGACCACCGGGCTGGCGGTGGGCGTGAGCACAATGGTGGCCACCCGTTTGGGCTGGGCGTTGTCGCCGATCAAGATCGCGTCGTCGTCCTGCGGATTGCTGGTGCTGTTGCCACACGCGGCCAATGCCACCGCTACCGTCACCAACAGCAGCGCCAATCCCAGCGTTTTCGACAAGCGCTGTGCGCAGTATTGTCTCATGTGGGGCTTCATGGCGCGTGCTCTCCGTGCGTGTTGCGCAGCACTGGCTCGCTCAACAGTAGGGCCAACGCGCTGGGGCCATCTTTTATGTCGCCAGACCGGGCCAGGCGCAGCGCTTGATCAATCGGGACCAGGCGCAGCCGGATATGTTCGGTGGGTTCGCGCGCGGGCTGCGCCAGTGTCACATCCAGCGCGGCGAAGATGTGCGCCACTTCGTTGCCGATGCCGTTCATGGTATAAAACTCGGCCACCGGGACGATCCGATCCGTTATGCCGCCGATCTCCTCGCGCAGTTCGCGGCGCGCCATCTCGTGCGGATCGCTGCCCGGCTCGACATTGCCAGCCGGCACTTCCAGACACCAGGCGTCAATCGCGTACCGGTACTGGTTTATCAACACGACTTGGCCGTCGTTGGTCACTGGCACGACCCACACGGCGTCCGGTTTTTCCACAACGGTATAAGTGAACTGGCTGCCGTCCGCCGCGCGCAGTTGATCTTGCCGCAGGTTATACCATCGGCTTTGCCACAGGTAGCGGCTGGATAGAGTCTGGTAGGGGCGTTCTTGAGTCAAACACACGTTCCTTTGGCCGATTTAAATCGCGAGCCTGCTCGTTCTGCCGGGAATTTTACGGGGGATTCCCGCATCGCGCCACCTTTTTGCGTGCCGGGCAGACAGTCCCGTAATGGCCTCCCAGACCACCGCAACACCGCAACTGGACACTTGTTAGTGCCCGGCGCTTGTGATACAATGCTGCGCCGGGTAGTTTGCTACCCCAAAACTCACACGTCGGGACCTGGCTGTGTTGTTCGTGCAGGATGCACGAATTGAGGCCGGGGTTGAACGGCGTGCCAGTCAAAACACACCATCAGGAGGTAGTTGGAATGCCAGTCGTTTCTATGAAATCACTGTTGGAAACCGGTGTGCACTTCGGGCACCGTTCCCAAAAGTGGAATCCGAAGATGAAGCCGTACATTTTTACGGAGCGCAACGGAATCCACATCATTGATCTGCAGCAGACCATTGTTTACATCGAAGAAATCTACAATCTGGTGCGCGACACCGTAGCCGGCGGCGGCTCGTTGTTGTTCGTCGGCACCAAGCGTCAGGCCCAGGAAACCATCGCTGCCGAGGCGATGCGCTGCCACATGCCCTACGTCAACCAGCGCTGGCTGGGTGGCACGCTCACCAACTGGCGCACTGTCCGCGAACGGCTGGACACGATGAAGCGCCTGGAACGTGACCGAGACGAAGGCTTGTTTGAGCAGTTGACCAAAAAAGAGCGGTTGCTGCTGGACCGCAAGATGCAAAAGCTCGAACTGCGCTTCGGTGGGCTGCGCAACATGAGCCGGTTGCCCGATCTACTGTTTGTGGTCGATGTGCGCCGTGAAGTGACTGCCGTCAAAGAAGCGAACATCCTCAAAATCCCCGTGATCGCGTTGGTCGATACGAACTGCGATCCCGACCCGATTGACTTCATCATCCCGGCCAACGACGACGCCATTCGCGCAATCAAGCTGCTGGCTAGCAAAATGGCCGACGCCGTGTTGGAAGGGATCGCCATGCGCAAAGTGCGCGCCGATGACGATGAGGTGCCCGAAGAAGAAGTCGATTTTGTCGAGGCCATGACCGAGCTGGACGAGAACGAAGCCTATCTGGGCGAAGCAACGCTGGCCAAGCTGCGCAGCGGCAATCTTGAGTTTGCCCCGGGTGAAGCCGCTGAAGGCGACTCCACTGGGGAAGAAGACAAAGGTGCTAATGATGACGACGAGGAGGTCAATTAGCCAATGAACATCACGGCCCAAATGGTCAAGGAACTGCGGGAAATGACCGGTGTCGGTCCGCTGGAATGCAAGAAAGCGTTGGAACAGTTCGACGGTGATATGGCCAAAGCCGCCGACTTCTTGCGGGAAAAGGGGCTGGCCAAAGCCGCCAAGCGCGCTGGCCGCGCGACCAACGAAGGTATCGTGCATATCTACCAGCACCACAACCACCGCCTGGGGGTCATGGTAGAATTGAACTGCGAAACTGACTTCGTAGCCAACACCGACAAATTCGGTCAGTTGGCGCACGATATCGCTTTGCAGGTCGCCAACCTGAATCCCCAGTACATCTCGCGTGAAGAAGTTTCCGAAGCCGTGATTGAGGCTGAACGCGATCTCCAGCGCCGCCGCGCCTTGGACGAAGGCAAGCCCGAAAACGTCGTCGACAAGATCGTTGATGGTCGCATGGGCAAGTTCTATGAAGAAATCGTGCTGCTCGAACAGCCCTTCATCAAGGACGACGGCGTCACCATTCAGGACCTGCTCAAGCAGGCCATCGCCGACCTGGGCGAGAACATCACGATTGGTCGGATCGCGCGCTTTGCCGTTGGCGAAGTCCAGGACGAAGAAGAAGACGCTCAGGACGAGTAGGCGGCGAAACGGTTGACTGTTGTGGGGATTAGGAACTTGGCCTAATCCCTTTTTTTTGAGTACCCGGTTTGAATGTTATTTCCCTCGCAATCCATAAGCAGGAAAGGCCACCAGCATGACCCAGCACACGCCTCCTCATTACAAGCGTATTTTGCTTAAACTCAGCGGTGAAACCCTGGCCGGATCGCAGGGCTTCGGCATTGATCCGGACCAGGCGGCCATCATCGCCCACAAGGTCAAGATGGTCCACGATCTGGGCGTGCAGATCGGGCTGGTCATCGGGGCCGGGAACATGTGGCGCGGCCAGATTGGGGTCAAACACGGCATGGACCAGGCAACCGCTGATTACATGGGCATGATCGCCACCGTGATGAACGGGCTGGCGTTGCAGGATGCCCTGGAACAAATCGGCGTGCCCACCCGCGTGCAGACGGCCATCGAAATGAACCGGGTTGCCGAGCCGTACATCCGCCTGCGCGCCATCCGGCACATGGAAAAAGGCCGCGCCGTCATCATCGCGGGCGGCACCGGCAACCCCTACTTCACTACCGATACCGCTGCGGCACTGCGTGGCATGGAGATCAAAGCCGACGTCATCATCAAAGGCACCCAGGTCGACGGCGTCTACACCGCTGATCCCAAGACCAACCCGGACGCCAAACGGTTTGACCAGCTCACTTACTCCAACGCGCTGGAATACCGGGTGCGCGTGATGGACCTGACCGCGATCACGTTGTGTATGGACTACCGTATTCCGCTGATTGTGCTCAATATCTGGGACGACACCAGCCTGCTTGATGCTGTGCAAGGTAAGCGGGTCGGCACACTGATCAATGGGGAATGATAGCAGGGTGATCTGACCCGGTCGACCCACAAACGCAAGAACTAACAACCTCCTGGCAGCGTTGACAGGAGGCATTCGTTTCCCGGAAATAGGTTTTTTCGACGAGACTGGGCTTACCAGTCGAATGTGCCACCAGCGGACGAATCGGTATCGGTGGCGGGTGGAGTTTCGTCCTCCTCTGCGTCTACCCACACATCGTCCGGATGGGGGGACTGGTTGGGGGCATCGGGATCGGGCTCGCCCTGGTAAGTCGTCAGTTGTGCTGACATAAGCGGTTTTTGCGTTTGGCCGCCTGCGCCATCCTCGACCATGACAAAGCCCTGTTCGCGCTCCATGAAGTTGTAGAACGATTCCAACTCCTGGTTGAGCCGCTGCACCAGCATTTCACCCAGGCGAGGGCCGTTGGCTGGCGTGGAGATGATCACAAAGTGTTCGCTGCCAGAGCGGTGGCCAATGAAGTCATCATGTGAGCCGTGTTCGTTGACGATCTGGGTGATCAGGTTGCCGGTGAAGCGCAGCGCTTCATTCGCCGTCACAAAACCATACAGATCGCGGAACACCCCAAAATGCTCGATTTCCAGGTCGATACGATACCAACCCCGTTCCTCTTGCAGCGAGTCGATTCGCTCGTCAACCAGGCGTCCGGTGGGCAGACCGGTACGGCTCTCGGTTAACCCTTCGCGTTCGGCGCGGCGCAGCGCATTCCGCACCCGCAGCGTCAGGATGTCGAGGTCCAGCGGTTTCTCCAAAAAGTCGTAGGCCCCCTCTTCCAGCACCTTATTTTGCAGCACCACTTCGTCGCGCTGGGCCATGAACATGACGGGGATGTGGCGGGTGCGCGGTTTTTCGCTCAAGGTACGGAAGACATCTAGCCCGGCCATATCCGGCATCCGGGCGGCCAGCAGAATCAGGTTGGGGCGGACGGTGCTGGCCAGGTTGATCCCTTCCTGGCTGGTCTCCGTCGTATCGACCGCGTAGCCCTCGGCCTCGAAATGCTGCTGCAACTGCTTGAGCAGCAGGCTATCCCCATCAATGACCAGCAACCGGCCCGGCGATTTGTCATCACTCACAGCGTCTGCTCCCTCTCGCTAATCGTGCCCCTCGTCCAGAATCGCGTCTACACGGAACTGGCCTTCCGCCTGGTCCGCTGTGTTGGCCAGCGCAGCGTCGCGCGGCAGCGAGGGTAGCACAGCATCCTGGCGTAGCACGTTGCGCAGCGGTAGTACGGATGCTGTTGGCGGGATGGCGTCGGTATCGAGCGCTTGCAGGCGTTCGGCATAGGCCAGAATGTCGGAAAGCTGCCCGGCATACAGGTTGATTTCGTCGTCGGTCAGGTCCAGCTTGGCAAGCTCGGCAATGTGTTCTACCGTTTGGCGGTCAATCGTCACGGTGGTCCTGGCTCCTGGTATGTGATCACGGCACTCTTGCGCAGAATTATAACCCACCAGTCACCCGGCGCGAAAGTCGAGGAATCGTACAGGTCCACAAACGCGCTGTCTGGCGTCGGTGGACCTGCCGGAATGCTGCAATAGTGCTATCTGGCGCGGTTGCGGCTACTATGCTTCTACAGCGGCTTCTTCATCCTCAGCTTCCTCAACAGCGTCATCACCGTCCGGCGACTCACCATCATTGCCAGCTTCATCTTCAGCATCGTCTTGAGCGGCGGCTTCCAGGGCCAACAACTCGTCCAGCGCGTCACGAAGCTGGTCTTCGGTATGATATCCCAGCAAACGCATGACAGGATCGCCTTCGGAATCCAGCAGCACGATCAGCGGAATCCCGGCCACTTCGAATTCTTCGGCCAGGTCGCGAGTGCTGACACGATCAACGTTGAGGATGTGAAAATCGACCTGTTCGGCGTACTCTTCTTGCATCCGATCCACGGATGAGCGCATGGTTGCGCACGAGCCTCACCACCAGGCGTGGAATTCGATGAAGTGGGGTCTGCCCTGCAGTTCAATCTCGTAGGGTTCGCTCAGGTCTTCCGGCGTAGCCACCAGGTCCGCGATAGCCGTCAGCGTGCCCATCGGGCCGGCCATTGTCGGCAGCGCGGTCGGCAGGCTCACTTCGCTGATGCCTGGGGTTTCGGAGGGGGGAACGGTGGGTGTCAGGAAGACGGCAGCACCTTCGGCCAGGTTTTGCACGCTGGCGCGCGGTCCAAAGGCGAAGGTCGCCACCAGGAGCACGGCAAGCACCACACCACAGACGATGATCGGGGCTTTTTTCATGAACGTTGGCTCCTATGACTCTGCATGAACGGTGGCGCGTTTATATCACAGGTCATTGATTCTTGCGATTCGCGAGCACTTCGCGCGCTAGGCACCCCCCGGCTGCGAGTTGTTAAGCGTCCAGCTTTCCATCTCGCGCAGCAGGCTGTGATTGGTCATGTCCAGATGAATGGGCGTGATCGACACATAACCGTTGTGAATCGCCCACAGGTCGGTGCCCTGTTCCTCGATATCGCCGGTGGGCGGCATCCCGCCAATCCAGTAGTATGGGCGGCCATAGGGGTCGGTGTGCGTCACCAGCTCGTCGTTATATTCGCGCAGCCCCTGACGCACCACCTGGTAGCCCTTGATCTCGTCCAGGGGCAGGGGAGGGATATTGACGTTGAGCAGCGTCAGGGGCGGCAGTTTCTTGTAGACTTCCATCTGCACGAGCTGCCGGGCGATGGCGGCGGCGGCACTGTAGTCGGCGTGTTCCGAGTAGTCCACCAGCGAAAACGCAATCGCCGGTTTGCCCCAGATCACGGCCTCGAACGCTGCCGATACCGTCCCGCTGTAGGTCAGGTCCTGGCCCATATTGGCACCCCGGTTGATGCCGGAAACCACCAGGTCGATAGGTTCCTCGACAAAGCCCAACATGGCGACCGCCACCGAGTCCGACGGCGAGTCGGAGGTGGCATAGGTAGCGGCCACGCCTTTCACCGCGAACGGCACGGGATCGATGCGCAG
>JAADYV010000138.1 GCA_010092855.1 Chloroflexota bacterium
CACGCCAGACTTACCACACGGGGTCCCTGCCGTTGCGCAGCAGAGACCCCGTAGCTTTCATCTACGCCGTTGGCCCAGATGAGTAAAGCCAGATGAAGTGGTTACTCGCCGAGGCCAGACTGCGCGGCAATCGCCTGAGATGCGTTGGCCGCGGCCCCCGGGTCACGGTCGGCCAGGAAGATTTCCATTACAGTCGGGAATTCGCTGCTGAAGCTTTCGGGGGCCACAGCGCCGTGCGCCAGGCTGCCGACCACTTCGTTCGTCTGCCAGTCAGCGGCAGCCGATTGCAGGTAGGCGTTGTACAGGCTCAGGTCGCTGTCCAGACGGGCCGCAATCGAACCCTTGAGCGGGTTGAAGATATCCTGGCCTTCAACCGACCCCAGCAGGGTCAGCCAGGCAATCGCGTTGTCGCGGTTTTCCACATCCAGGGGCAAACCGAAGGAGTCCGACAGCATCATGAACACACCCTCGGTACCCGGAGAAGCCATCCAACCAAAGTCAACGCCTGGTTCGAGCTCAAGCGTGGTGACCATGTAACCCGCAGCCCAGTCGCCCATAACGTTGAAGGCGGCGTCGCCATCGACCACGCGGTCTGTGGCCTGCTGCCAGGAAAGCGAAGCGGCGTCTTCATCGATGTTGGAGCAGTTCAGGATTTCACCGAAGGTTTCCCACAGTTCCACAACTTCGTCAGAATTCCAGGCTGTTTCGCCGTTCCACAGACCGTTGTAGCTTTCGACGCCCAGTTCAGCCAGCGCCACGCTTTCCCACAGGTGGTTAACGGTCCAGTTTTCACCGATGACCAGCGGGGTCACGCCTTCGTCATCAGGATCGGGCAAATCGCCAGGAACTCGTCCCAGTCTTCGGGAGCCTCAACGCCCCAGGCTTCCAGGTTGCCAGGAACATACCACATCACGTTCGAGCGGTGGATGTTGACCGGAACCGACCAGATGCCACCATCATAGCTCATCAGATCGATCAACCCCGCCGGGAACAAG
Source organism: Chloroflexota bacterium (assembly GCA_010092855.1). GTDB lineage: Bacteria > Chloroflexota > Anaerolineae > Aggregatilineales > Aggregatilineaceae > TC-15. The sequence continues at coordinate 996 of JAADYV010000138.1, forward strand.
TCCAGCCAGCCCTGTTCTTCGTACAGGAAGGTCAGGTCTTCCATGCGGTCCGCAACCACCCAGGTCCCGATCAGTTCCTGCCCGGCGTGCACCTGGAAGGAATCGGGCGGGTCGCCGCCCAGCATACGAGTCTTGAGCACGGCGCGAGCATTGACACCCGAACCGCCGGTGACGGTGGCGTTGTTGACTTCCACATTGGGATACAGGTTGTTGTATTCGACAATCAAGGCTTCGAGGGCCGGGCCTTCGTCACCTGCCCACCAGGAGAAGATTTCCAGTTCGCCTTCGAGGTCGTCGCCGCCCTGGGCCATCGTGGGGACAACTGCTACGAACATCATCGCGAAGACGATCACTACTGAGGCAATACGCTTAGACATGTCTTTCCTCCAAAAATGCTAAATACGGTTGGTAAAAATATGCGGGAAAACGTCGAGGTGTAAGCCGTTTGTGCTGTTACTCCTCCTTTCTTGTCAGCCGAATAATATTATAAAACCAAACCTCAAAACAGACTAGCCAACTTGGTCTATTGTTTCTAGTTAATCAATTTGATAAAATGGTAAAACGATTTGTTGTATTTGTCAACTAAATCCTTTTGATCAGTGTCCGTTCAGGCGGACAGGAGATTCACTATCGTGCGCCAACGTAGAGGAGTCAACTTACAATCCATCAAATGGCAAAATCGGGGTGTGGTCCTAGAAACCCTGTGGCGACAACAGCCCCTGGCGCGCAAAGACCTGGCCGCGCGCACCCATCTGACGGCGGCTACGCTCACTAATATCGTAACCGAATTCATTGACGCCGGCATCGTTCAGGAGGTCGGGCCTGGTGAGCCGGGTCGGGGCCGTCGCCCTACGCTGCTCAGGTTCGCGGCAGACAGTGCCTTCATTATTGGGGTCAATCTCTCGCGTACCAGCGTGGATGTTGGCGTGTTCAACATGGCGCTGGACTGCTTGCACTTGATCACCCACCCCGTTGATGTGTATCAAGCGCAACCGGTGCCCGATACGCTGGCCGACCTGATCCGCCAGGCTCTGGTCGAGTCGGCGATCGACGTCACACACGCAGCGGGGATTGGCGTCAGTGGATTTGGCCCGCTGGGAGCCAAGGATGACGTGCGCCCCTCTCCCCCTAGCTTTGCGCAGTGGAACCGGCTGCCGCTGGTTGACTTGCTGGGCAAATCATTTCAGCTTCCAGTGTGGATCGAAAATGATGCTAATGCCGATGCGCTGGCCGAATTGTGGTTAGGCGCGGGCCGGTCCTACAGCAATTTCATTTACGTGGTCAGCCACAGTGGTTTGGGCGCAGGCGTGATCTTGAATGGCCGCTTGTTCAAGGGCAGCACTGGCATCGCCGGTGAACTCGGGCACACTAGTATTGATCCCTACGGGCCGCACTGCGATTGCGGCAACCGGGGCTGTGTCGAGCTATACAGCAACGAACCGGCGATTGTCCGCTATGTCTGTGACCGGTTCAAAGCCGGGCGGTCGACCGGGTTGACACAAAGTGCGGGTAACCAACTGGAGGACCTGACGCTTGATCGCGTGATCAATGCCGCGCTCGACGGGGACGATCTGGCGCGAGAAGCGATCGTGCAAGCCTGTCATGCCCTCGGCTTAAGCCTGGTTAGTGCCGTAAATTTGCTCGATCCCGAAGCGATCATCATCGGCCATAAGCTGAACCGGACCGGCACAATGGGCCTTAGCGTCATCCGTGCTGTCGTCCAGGAACGCGCTTTCCCCCAGGCAGCATCCAATCTAGAAATTCTAACCGGTGAATTGACTGAATTCGTCAGTGTGACCGGGGCGGCGTGCTGTGCCCTGAGCGGTCTGTTCCAAGAACCGCACCACCTGTTGGCCGGGTCATTTTCCGACCTGTAACCGGATGCAGGTCCTGCCCCGTGTTCGGCTTGCTTCTCGCACTTCAGTATAACTCTCCTCGGAACAGCGATGTTGCTTAGCCCAACCATCAGAGTATAATGAACGATAATGCAGACACTGGGTGTGGGTAGGTAATCAGTATTGGAGTATTGGTGATGGTTGGCCCGGATGAAAGTGCTGTCAGTCAAGAAATAGCCCGACTCAGCCAGGCAGTGGGTGAAGTCATCGACCTGCTACGCCAGCAGCGCGCGTTTTTGCGTCAGCGGGGAATGGGGCTGCCACCAGGAACGCTGGCCGGCTTCAAGGATGTCCAGGCAGAATTGGACCGGCTGAGCCTCGGCATGGCGGATGACGCCATTGAGCTGGGACGCCTGCGGGCATTGGCCGAAACAACGGCGCTGGTTAATTCTTCCCTCGATCTGGACCAGGTACTCAACGAAGTAATGGATACCGTCGTAGAGCTAACCGGTGCCGAACGCGGCTATATCATGCTGCGCGATGAATTCACCAGCAACATGGAGTTCCGTATCGCGCGCAACCTGGACCGCGAGACCATCAACGAAGGCGACTTTATGGTCAGCCGAACTATTGTGCTGGATGTCGCGCGGACCGGCCAGCCAGTGGTGACCACCAACGCTCAGTCCGATCCTCGTTTTAGCTCACAGGAAAGCGTGCTGATCTATGCCCTGCGTTCGATTCTGTGCGTGCCACTAATCGTCAAAGAGGAAGTAATCGGCGTGGTATATGCCGACAACCGCGTGCGGGATGGGCTGTTTGGCGATAATGAACTGGCTTTGTTGGTGGACTTCGCTAACCAGGCGGCGGTAGCAATCGATAATGCGCGCTTGTTCCGCCGTGTCGAACGCGCCCTGTCAGAAATCACCGAAATGAAAGAGTTGATGGACAACGTATTTGCGTCCATCACCAGCGGCGTGGTCACCACCGACGTGCTGCAAGCCGTCACGACCTGCAACACTGCTGCCGAAACGTTTTTTGATGTTGAGGCACACCTGGTGCTGGGCTATGAGTTGGCCGCAGCGCTGCCTATTTTGTACGAGCACGTCGCCGGGTTGCTGGACGCGATCTACCGTGAAAGCCGCCAGGAGTTGTTGGAAGTGGCCGCCAGGTTGCCCCGGCGCGGCGAAGCGCACCTCAATCTAACCCTCACCCCACTGAAAGACGAGCGCGACATAACCGAAGGCGTTGCCATTGTTGTGGATGACCTGACCGAGATCAAACGCCGGGATGCCACGTTGGATGTGGTGCGGCGCTACCTTCCCCCCGCGATGGTCGACAATATCCAAAGCCTGGATGGGTTAGGCCTCGGCGGGGAACGGCGCGTTATCACGGTCATGTTTGTCGAGACACGGCCTTTTCACTCCTTCCCTGACGGGATGACTACCCAGGAGTTGGTTGAATGGCTCAACCACTACTTGACCGCCGGAGCAGAGGCAGTGCACCACCACACGGGCGTGATCGACAAATTCATGGGCAACGAGATCATGGGCCTGTTCAATACGCAGTTGAATCCGGGCGAAGACCATGCCTGGTCCGCAGTCCAGGCCGCCTTGCGCATGGCCGATGACTTCATCACGCTGGCCGAACGCCTGCGCGAAGACCCGCACCCCTACTACCGCATCGGCATCCATACCGGTGTGGCGACAGTGGGCAACGTAGGGAGCACTACGCGTCGCGAATTTACCGTGATCGGCGATACAGTCAACCTGGCCAAACGGCTGCAAGAAAACGCCCAGCCAGGACAGGTCATCATCAGCGACGAAGTCTTCCGCCACTGCCAGAATTTCCTCTCTGATCCGGCATATGGCATCCGTGTCATCGAGCGCGAGCCAATCATGGTGAAAAACCGACGGCAGGCTACCAACATTTTCGAGATTCTGTACGATGACGCTGGCTAGCGGGCAGGCAGAATAGTAATGTCAAACAATACCACAACCAATATCACCAACAATCCCCAGGAGAGCCTGTCGTTGTTGGGCCAGCAAGTATCCGATCTGGAAGGGATGCTGCGCGCCCAATACGACATTTTGCAACAGCGTGGCGTCATGCTGCCGACAACGGTGTTAGATCGCTTGTTTTATCTGCGCACGGATTTCCAGACAACCGTCGACCAACTGTTTGATGAAACGCGAGAGCTGGAACTGCTGCGCGCATTGGCCAGTACCACCAAATTGATCAACTCATCTCTGGACCTGGACACCGTGCTGGCGCGCGTGATGGACAACGCCATCCAACTCACCGGAGCTGAGCGTGGCTACATCATGCTGCGCGACGACGAAACCGGGCAGTTGACGTTTCGTGTCGCGCGCGATATGCAGCGGGAAGCCATCGACGAAGACCGCTTCACGGTCAGCAAGACCATCGTGACCGAAGTGGCCCAAACAGGCCAACCAGTCGTGCTGGAAAATGCGTTGCTCGACCCGCGCTATAGTGCCCAAGACAGCATTGTCATGCACGCGCCGCGTTCGGTGTTGTGCGTGCCGCTGGTTTATAAGAACCAGGTGACCGGCGTGGTGTATGCCGACAACCGTCGTGTACCCGATCTGTTTGGAGAGCGCGAGTTATCGCTGTTGACCGGTCTGGCGAACCAGGCCGCCATCTTCATCGAAAATGCCCGGTTGTTTAAACGGGTACGTCTGGCCCTGGACGAGATCACCGAGATGAAAGACCTGTTGGACAATGTGCTGGCCTCGATTGCCAGCGGTGTGATCACAACCGACATCCACAATTCAATCGTGATCTACAACCAGGCAGCGGAACGTATCCTGGGTGTACACTATGCCCGCGCGGTGGGGCGACCATTGGAAGAAGTGCTGCCTGGGGTCTTCGAAGGCTTTCACGAATTGATCAACACCGTGCTGGAAGAAGACCGGCGGCAGATAATCGAGCTGGAACCCGTGCTGCCTGAACGCGGTCCGGTTAACCTGAGTTTGAAGCTGGCTCCGCTCAAAGATGCCGAAGACGTAACATATGGTATGGCGCTGGTGGTCGATGACCTGACCGAAATGAAGAAGCGCGATGCCACGTTGAAGGTGGTCCGAACATACCTGCCCCCGTCGCTGGTGCGCAACATCCAAAGCATTGACGGTCTGGGGCTGGGTGGCGACGAGCGCGAGATATCCGTGTTGTTTGCTGATGTGCGCCAGTTCACATCCTTCAGCGAACGCCTTGATCCGGAGCTGTTGATGGAGATCATCAGCCGCTACCTGACCACCAGCTCGGATGCTATTCACCTCTACAACGGCATCATCGACAAGTATATGGGCGATGCCGCCGTCGGCCTGTTCAATACCCAGTTGAACCCGCAGGAGGACCACGCCGAACGTGCCGTGCGTGCTGCGCTGTCAATGGCGGTGGATGTGCAGGCCCTGCACGAACTGCTCCCAGAAGATTCGCGCCTGTTCTATGGCATCGGAATCGATACCGGCTATGCCATGTTAGGCAACGTCGGCAGCCCCAGCCGTAAGGAGTTCACGGCCATTGGCCGACCGTTTAATTTTGCCAAGCTGCTGCAGGAAAACGCTGATGGCGGCGAGATCATCATCAGCCAAAACACATATGACCGGGTGCGCGATCTGTTCACGGTCGAGGCGCTGGAACCACGCAAGGTGAAGGGCTATACTGATTTCACCGTTATGTATCGCGTGACCGGCGTGGTCAAACGGAGGAAATAGAACGTAGGGCAAGCAAAAATAAAAGTGAGGGGATATGAGTGATATTCGATCCCAGATTGAGCAATTGCAGGCCGATATTGAAGAACAAGAAACGATACTGGGTAATCTGGAAGCTGAAGTTTTGGATGTCGAGCAGGAGTTGTCGGAGTTCGCCGCACAATATGATCGCCTGATTGAGCCTATGAACCAGCGCCTGGATATCGTGCGCGACGCGATCAAGGAACTGGAAGAGCAGCAGCAAAAACCGCTGGACCTGGCCGGCTCCCCACTCGAATCATCCTGGACGCCGCCGCCAGGGTACGTATCAGTTGAGGAGCAGTTCAAACGCGCCTGGGCCAGACCCGACGACGATGACGATGATTTTGCCCCTCTAGAGTCGTCATGGAAGCCACCGGAGAACTATGTACCCGTCGAGGAACAATTCCGGCGTGCCTGGCAAAAGCCGGGTGAAGCTCCTCCTACTTCAACCTCCACCGGCTCGCAGTATGTGCGCAGTGGCAACATGGCCGCACAGGACCTCAAAAAACTCTTCCGCAAATTGGTGCGCCGCTACCACCCCGACCTGACCACCGATATGGCCGAACGCAAACGCCGCAATCGGCTGATGGCCGAGATCAATGAAGCATATTCGCAGCGTGATGCCGAAGCACTGCGGGCTCTGGCCGAACAGCCAGACGGTACCAGCCTGGATCAGCCCATTTCTGCCATGCAACTGCGCCAGCTCCAACAGGTGAATGAGCAGCTTTCGCGCCGCCTGATACGCTTGCGCCGCCAACGTGATGACCTGCTCCACAGCGACCTGATGGCGCTTAAGATCAAGCAGTCATTTGCGGCACGAGAAGGACGCGATTTGCTGCAAGAGATGGCAGACGAATTGGAACGCGAGTATACTGTCGCGCTGCGCAAGCTGGATCAACTGCGTGGTCTGTGAAAGCCGGAAGGCGTTTTCCCAAACCGCAACCCAAACCATCTCCTCACGTATCCAGTAATCAGCATTGACAGACAATGATTGTGAGGAAACAGGGGAATAGCCATGTGGGCAACACAACGACGCAAAATCTTGCGCGACATCTGGTCTCGCAAAGCGCGCACAGCATTGGTCTCCATCAGCATCTTCATCGGTGTGCTAGGGGTGGTGACACTCTTCACGATGGGCGATCTGCTCGTGCGCCAGTTGGAAGACGATCTCGACCAGGCCGAACTGGCGATGGTCCGCGCATTTGTGGATGTGCAGGGCGGCAGCCAGGTCGACGATGAGGTCCACCGGCAAGTATTCGCCGAATTGAGAGCGCTGCCGGATGTGACGACAGTCGAAGCCCAGGCCGTGTTTCCAGGATCGTGGCGGAAGCGGGGCGCTACCGAGTTCGAAACGTCCAGCGTCTTCGCCTATTCGGAAGATTTTGACGCCATCCAGATTGAGCCGATGAAACTGCACGATGGCCGCTACCCGACTCCAGATGAAAACGAAATCGCGGTAGAACGCCGTTTCGCCGACAAGCATGGGCTGGCGGTGAACGATGTCATCGAAATCCGGCTGCTGGGCGAATCACAGGGCAACGGTGACGAAATCCCGGTCGAAACATGGACTATTGTCGGCACCGTGTTTAGCCCCTATGGTTATGAAGGTGGTTTTACACCTCCGCTGCCAGAAGACATGATCTTTGCCCACGCGCAGGATGCACAGCGAATCACCGGCTCCGTCGTGTACAGCTCCTTTTACGCGCGCTACAGAACATTCGCGCTGGGCGAATCGCACGCCGGGGAAGTCGAGGCCATCATCACGTCCACTACGCCGTACATCACGATCTTCTCCCGCATGGAAGACCCCGCCCAAAATAGCCGCATCGAGTTTTCGCGCACCATCGGCAACGTGCTGGCCAGCTTGGGCATTCTGGCGCTGCTGGTGTCCGGCTTTTTGGTCGTGAACGTGATCAACTCGATCATCACTGAGCAAAAGCGCCAGATCGGCGTGATGAAATCGCTGGGTGCGACGGCAATCCAAAACTTCCAGATCTATTCCGGCACGACGCTGGTGTATGGCATCATCGGCGTGCTGCCAGGTGTGCTGCTGGGAATTCCATTTGGCTTTTTTGCAGCGCAGGGCCTGGCCGAACAATCCGGTACCTTGATCGAAACATTTGACGTCTCGTGGCGGGCGGTTCTTCTCGGCACAGTCATGGGCCTGGCAGTTCCGGTGGTGGCCTCGCTGGTTCCAGTGTTTAACGGCATTCGCGTCCGCATTTTTGAGGCGCTGACCGACCTGGGCATCGAAGCACGCTATGGGGGGCGCATGGCGCGCGTCATCGAACGTGTTCCAGTCCCGATCAACCTGCGCCAGGGCATCAGTAACGTGTTTCGCAAACGGTGGCGGATGGCGTTTACCGTGCTGACGCTGACGGTCGCCGCGGGCGCATTTATGGGCGTCTTTGCCGTATTTGCGTCGACTGACAAAGTGCTCAACGCGTTTTTCGAGTCGTATAACTTCAATTTCGCCGTCGTTCCACGCAATGCCGAAGACACGCCGCAGCTTCACGCGATCCTGATCGAAGACCATCCCGATTTGAAGCTGATCGAGCGCGGCGACTATACCAGCATCGCGATTGAGATCGACGGTTACGACCGCGAATACGACCCCAACACCGGGCCGCCTGCGCTGTTTGCCACCGGATATGATCCGGCGAGCAAAGCCTACGATTTCCCGCTGGAAGAGGGTGTTGGCCTGGACGTCAAGCCGGAGGGCGTGGTCGTGAACCGGGGTATCGCTCAGGCGATGGGTGTGAAGGCGGGTGACAGGGTTACGATCCGTGCCAGCGGCAGGGAAGGCACGTATGAACTGGCCGGCATCGCCGATTTTCCGTATGACTTTGTCTGGTTTTCGTGGGAAACGCTTAGTGTCCTTGCCGGCTTCGTTGACGAAGAGAACCAGCCGCAGTCGCGCGGGTTGCTGCTTTCGATTGACGAAGAGTCGCCATCTGCCGACGAAGTGGCCGACATGATTGAGCAGGTCGACAAGACACTGTTGGAGCGCGGCATTACCGCCGACTATACTAACATCGAGTTGTTCAAAGAGCAGATTACAGAGGGGGTTGGCGTCTTCCGGTTGCTGTTCAATTTCACCGCGCTGTTGATTGCGTTGGTAGGCGCGGTGGGCCTGATGACCACCCTGTCGATGAGTATCTACGAACGCCAGAAGGAGATCGGCGTGATGCGTTCCATCGGCGCAGGATCGTTGACCATCGTAACCCAGTTCCTGACCGAAGGGTTGGTAGTTGGCGTGTTGGCCTGGTTGATCGGCATCCCGCTAAGCTACGGCCTGAGCCTGGTATTGATCGAAGCGCTGGACTTTGGGGCGGAATATCAGCTAAGCTATCCCCCCTCGACAATCTTGCTTGGCCTGGTGGGTACGCTGGTGGTGACCACGATTGCCAGCATCTGGCCCTCGGTCGCTGCCGCGCGGAAGACCGTGTCCGACATTTTGCGCTACCAGTAAACAGAGCGAAGCTGTACAGCAGGGGCGTGGCGATTGGGCTGCGCATCTGCCGGGGTATTTGACGTTGAACGTGTGGACAGTTTTTCTTGGCGCGAGCTACGTGTTCGCGTCAGTGGTGCTGGCGCTGTATTCGGCCAGCTTTTTTCTGTTGATCGCGCTATACATGCTCAAACGCCGCCAACCGCCAGTCGCGCCGCAAGTTCCCGACGTTGAACTGCTGTCCGTCACACTACAACTACCGGTATATAATGAACGCCTTGTCGTGGAACGCCTGATCGATGCCGTGGACGCGCTGGACTATCCCCGCGATAAACTGGTCGTACAGGTGATCGACGACTCAACCGATGACACAACGGACATCCTGCGCGACAAGGTTGCCGCGTGGCAGTCTACTGGCCTGAATATTGTCCTGCTGCGCCGCCCGGACCGTACCGGGTACAAGGCTGGGGCGCTGGCGCATGGGCTGACGCTGACAGACACCGACTGCGTGGGCATTTTCGACGCTGACTATGTACCCGCGCCGGATTTTTTGCGCCGCGTGATGCCGCACTTCAACGCCGATCCCAGCGTGGCCCTGGTCCAGACACGGGCCGCACACCTGAATGTGGACTACAACCTGCTTACGCGCGCCCAGGCCCTGGCCATCGACCAGCACTTCGCCATCGAACAGGTAGCGCGCAGCCGGGGTAATTTGCCGATGGCCATGAACGGCACCGGCGGGATTTGGCGGCGCGAGACTATCGACGATGCAGGCGGGTGGTCGCATGACACGCTGACAGAAGACCTGGACCTGAGCTACCGGGCGTTTCTGAAGGGCTGGCGGTTTCGCTATATTGTCGATGTGGCTGTGCCCGGCGAAGTGCCGCCCCAGTTGATGGCTTACAAAGTGCAGCAGGCACGGTGGGCCAAAGGCTCGACCCAGTGTTTGCGCAAGCACGCCCGCCCGCTGCTGCGCTCGAATCTCACCCCGCTGCAAAAAATGATGGGCCTGCTGCATCTCGGCCAGTACGCTATCCAGCCGTTTGTGCTGCTGCTGTTCGGACTCACACCGCTAGTGCTGCTGAGTGGTTTGCTGCACCGGCTGCCGCTGGGGGTACTGGGTATCGCAGGCCTCGCGCCACCGATCATTATCACGATGGGCCAGGTTGCACTCTACCAGGACTGGCCGCGTCGCCTGCTTTACTTTCCCGTACTGACGTTGCTCACGACTGGCATGATGCTTAACAATTCGCGCGCGGTGCTGGAGGGTTTATGGTCGCGCGCACCAAACGAGTTCAAACGCACCCCCAAGTTCCACGTGGTACGACGGGGTGAGGCCTGGGCAAGTACCGGGTATGCGCTGCGTCCGGATTGGACGACAGTCGGCGAGGTGCTGCTGGGGGTGTATGCGGTGGCGGGACTGGTGAGCGCGTTCATCGCGTTTCCGCCGATGGTGCCATACATGGTGGTGTATGTGGTGGCTTTTGGTTTAGTCGCGGGATGGAGTCTGAGACAGGCGCTGCGCCTGTCCCGGCTGGAAGGCGCTGCCCTGGATGCCCTCCCCCAAGAAGACGAGTAGGTCTCCGTGTGGGGCTTAGTGTTGAAAAGCAATTTGCTGGTTTCGGCGACCTAGACAACGTCATGTCCGTCCAGGTAGGCAGGCACTTCGAAACAATCTCCTCAACAGTTTCTTCGCCTGTGTGTTTCGTGTAAAATAGGCAAAATGGCGGGAAATCTACCACATTCGACCTGATCGCACCGAAACCCCTGAGCCATGCGCGGGTTGTTACGCATGAACCTGTGTGTTCAAAAAACACTATACGCATGTCTACCCAGATAGGCAGAAACAGGGTATATTCCCGTTTCAAACTTTGTACTATTGTTGTGTCCCGCAAGGAGAGCATTGAAATGAATCCTAAATCGATAGGAGCCGCGTTAGTAATATTAGCGATCGTGCTCGTAATCGTCGGCCTACTGATGATGGCAGTGATTGTGCCGGGCATGAAGCAGTTTCCCGACGATGTCGACACCACCCGCCAGTATAGAAGCCTGGCCCCCATGACCTTGTTCGCGGAAATCCCCGACCCCAGGTCTGAGGACCCTGAAAACCCCGATTCCATGTTTGCTCCGCTGACTCTGGATGTCATTCTCGAACGGAATTTCAAGACCGAAGAGGTTGATGGCGAACTGGCCCTGGTGTCGGAGACGCAGATGTTGCGCCTGGCACCGGACGCTGAGCCGCTTCCGTTGCTACCCAACACTGCTCCCGGCGATCCGCTGCCGGAGGCCGACGGTGAAGACCGCGTGGTAGCCAAAACGTATGTGCTCAACCGGGAGACGATGGAGCATGTTGACGAATTGCCCACTAACTGGAACAGGGAGGAAGTGAACGATGCGCGGGTCAGTGAATTTCGCAGGGGATTGGTGTTAGGCTGGCCAATCGAGCCGGAAGAGGAAGACTATACCGGTTGGAGCGACGACTATCAGGATACCGTCCCGATGGTTTACCAGGGCTTGGTTGAGGACCATCGCGGTACAGGCGTAGATACTTACTACTTTACCTCCACCAGCGCGGGTTACGATGAAACCCTCTTCACGGACGATCCGGGGGGCGTAGTCGCTACCACGCCCATGTATACTCGTGACATGGATGACTTGCGGAAAGTGGAGTGGGCAGAAGAATTGGGCTTCCCAGACAGGCTCCGAGATGACGAAATCTATGCGCTGATGATGGCTGACGAAGAAAGCAGGGCAAGCATCGAGGCCCTCAATGGCGGATTGACGCTCATCGGACTGGACACGCTGGACGATTACCTGCCCAACATCGACGTAGTATACTATTACGACTACTTCGGAGAATACTGGGTTGAAGTTGACACCGGCGTGATGATTGACACCCGCAAACGGGAGATTCGCCAGGTCGCGCTGGCCCCGGAAGCACGTGCCGACATCGAGGAAGAAACCGTTGACTTTGCTGAAAAAGTTGGCGAAGCCTACAGCGAGCAAGTTTTGCTGCCCTGGCAGGCCGCGTTGATCAGCGAAGAAGACATGGGCCGCGTGCTGCTCAGCATTACCCGCTACGGCGTGACCGTTGACGGTGTAGTCGTTGACGGTGAGATTGTCGTTCCGGGATACGACCCGAACACGTGTTTCCCAACCTTCACCGCCGTCAGCGGCGCTCCAGACAATCCCTTTGTGCGGGATGAGGTCGCCTACATGTGTGGTGTGCTGCGGATGCTGACCCCGGCGCAAGTGAGGGGTGCCCCCAAGCTGCCGCAGATGCTGACCTTCATGACTGCGCAAGCGATGGCAGGCGACGATCCGCAGACCGAGAGTGGACCAACGCTCCTGCTGGACCCCTATTCGACGCTGATAGCCGGCTACGGGATGGCCGTTGATGGGTTTGTGCAACAAATAAACCACATGACCGTTTTCCGCCTGGAATATGAAGCCACAGACGAGTCAGTGGAAGACGCCAAGGAAGACTCGGAGGATGCCATCGCCCAGTTCCGGCTGTATGGTACGTATGTCCCGATTGGGCTGATCATACTCGGTGTGTTGTTCGGCGGCGGTGGAGTGTACTTCCTGGCAAAGAATCCCGAAGCCGAGATCGACGCCCCGCTGAGCGAAGAAACCGGCGACGATGCCTGACAACACCCTGTAACCTGAAAAGTGGAATGCCCGGCTTGCAGCGCAGCGACCGGGCATTTTTAGTCTATCCCTGCGCTTTTCCCAGCCACGGCGCATCTCAGGGCGCCCAGGCTATGACTTCCACCGTATCGACTGTTACCCATTCCGTTGGATTTCCTGGCTGGTCGAGGACATACAGCACCATGCGAATATCGAGCGGGCCGGGCGGCGCATCAGGCGGAATCTGGCGCACAAACCGGCTGAAGATCAACTCGTCGGTGGCCCAATTCTCCTGGCCAAACGAGGGGCTGACCGGCGGCTGGTCGCCCCAGCCCCAATAGACGTCGTCTTCTGCTTCCGGCGTATACAACCGCAAACTGAGCCGCATGTCTGGCACATCTGTATCGGCGCGCCGCCACCACGTATGCAGCACAACCCAGTCCCCTGGATGGTACGGCCCCTCACCCACTACGTAACCACCCAGGTATGCCGGGCCGCCGCCGGGTGCCTGGATACCGGGCATTTGAGCCAGCGATACCGCTTGCGCGCGGAACTCGTCCGGATGTACATCCAGCCGGTAGCGCGCCACCATCACGTCGCCAAAGCCGGGCGCGCCTGGGGGCAACTGGTTCGTCCCGCTGTATTCCAGCATCCCCTCGATCAGGTGCTGGGGGTCCATGATGTCACCCTGCCACGACAGCACCCACACCTGCCGGGCATTCTTAGCGTCCACGAATTCCGGCAAAGACGTAGTCGCTTCGTCGAAAAACAGGAAACGATCCACATCGGTCAGTTGTTCATCAGGTAGGCCAATCCAGGGCAGGTCAGGGTCGTAGTAACCTGCCGCCGTGAAGAGCGTCCCGTCCCGCAGCACCAACACATCGCCCGGTTCGGCATGAGCGTCGATATAGGCAAATGCTTCGCGCAAATAACTGTTATAGATCGGATGCAAATTCGCGCTGGCGGGCAGTGCGAGAACCAGCAACCCCAGCACCGTCAGCGGCGCGCGCATCCAGCCGGGCCGGTTCAACGCACCCACGCCTACCCCGACCACCAGCGCAACCCCCAACCACGCCGCCCAGCCATGCCGCCCAGAGAGCTTGGCCTGCACCGCGTAGACCATGATTACCAGGCCCAGCAGCGGCAGTACAACCGTCAGCGCGGCGAACACCAGCCCGCGCAGCGCGGCGTTGTGGCGCAAAGCAATAACGCCCACACCCAGCGCCAGCAGCACCACCAACCCCACAATCACAGCGTAATGCGGCGGAGCGGGTGGCGCGATGTGCTGGCCAAACGCATAGAACTCGACATAGGTTTTAAAAGCCGGCCAGGGTTTAACACGTCCGGTATAAGCTGTGCCTGCGCGCGGATCGTGCCCGATCATCACGAGCAGCCAGGGCAGATATCCGGCCAACAGCCCGATCGCCAGGTGAGCCAACAGCGCGATCCGGCGTGGACGGCGGGCCAGGACACGCCAGATCACGTACAGTCCGTGCACCGCTAACGCGAAAAAGGCAGTGTAGTGCGTGTAAAGCAGCGCCAACGCCAAAAGCAAGTACAGCCCAATCAGCCGCCAATAGGCACGGTCGCGAGGCCGCTGGCCATTGACGTACCGCGCAGCCAGTTCCCACAAGGCCACACCGCTCCACGCCAACAGCGCCAGCGCCAGCGCGTAGGGCCGGACCTCGAAAGCAGCGTACAGCGTGCTCTGGCTAACGGCGAACACAGACACCGCCACCCACCCGCTGATCGCCCGGCGACCGATACGTTGCCCTAACGCCATGATCCCGGCAGCAGCCAGCAGCGTGCACCATACCGAAAACAGCCGCAGCGCAAACTCGCTGGTACCGGCGGCAGCACCCCACAACCGCAGCAGGACAAAGTGCAGCGGCATCTGGTTGTCGATCGCGGTACACCATTCCCAGATGTCGCCCAGGCTCTGCTGCGCGAAATAGGCATTGACCGTTTCGTCGTACCACAGCCCGCGCTCCGGCCAGTGACTGAACAGCCACGCTGCGCTCAGCACCAGCAGCAGCGTCGAGAACAGCAGATTTCGCCGGGCAACTGCCGTCATCAGGTACGCTCCCTAGCGCCGGGTAAGGACGATTACGCTGGCCGACTCCGCCGGGCAGACCTGGGCCAGCACACGCTGTCCGGCCCGGTGATACGCGCGCGCGGGGCAGTTGTGGCCGGTCAGCCCGAAGACTCGTGCGCGGTCGAACCAATCGCCGGGCCGCACGGGCAGCAGATCCCATTCCAGGTAGGAAAGGGTGTGATCCAACCAGGCAGTGGCCTCGGCAGGCCGCAGACTGACCGGCTGCGAATTCTGTCCCCACAGCGGCAGCGTATCCAGGTTCGCCACGAAAACGTCGCGTTCGGACTGGGGCAGCCCGGGTCGCCAGATTTCATAGTTAAAACCGTTCATGGGGATCACCTGGGCCGGGTAGTAGGCACGGTAGACGGCATCGACCACCGGCAGCGGGTAGAACTGTGCCCGGAAGACCACCACGCTGAAGTCGTGCGCTGCGATGGCGGTGACCAGATTGGTTTCGTCGAACAGGTCGTTTTCGTACAGGTTCTTCAACTGGGTGGGGTTGGTGATCACGTCCCGGTTCGCGCGCAAGCTGAAGCCCGCTTCCTCGCTCATAGCGGGTTTGTCACTGGCTTCCAGAATGTCCACAATCTCCCACCCATTGTCGATATCACGTTGGGAAGGTACATGGCCAATGGTAGCATAGCCCGGCACCCAACCCGCCGCGTCGTAGAATTTGTAGCGATCACCATAACTCGACTCCAGGCCCAATGTTTCGCTCAAGGGGCCAAAGATCGGGCCTTTGGTGGGCATCTTGACCACGCTCACACCATAGAACATGTACAGCAGCGGAATGACGATGCTCGCGGCGCGGACCAGCAGCACACGGCGCGCAAGCAGCATCTCACGCAGGCCGCCAACCGCACGTACAAACGGATGATCGGCGGGGAAGTCCCACTCATCACGCAGGGTTCGTGCTGCAAACAGCCCGGCCAGCACGCACGAGGCAGCAATGGCGGTGGCAAAGTAGCTGTCGCCCGCGCCCCATTTGCCAGAAAGCCCGGTCATGCCGACCGCGAACACCCACCACCCGCTGTACAGCGACAGCCGCGCGAAGTATAGCTCGTACACGGCGAACAACCCCGCCATGATCACCAACACGTGATGCAGCCTAAACCACTGTTCGAACAAGTCGAGGAACTGCTGGGGAAAATATGTATTGACGTTGGCGGCGATAATGTTTTTCCACCATTCACCGTCCGTCGCCACGTTGATCAGCAGAAACAGCACGCCCGCCATTCCTGCGAATATCACGCCCCAACTGATACTGAAGCGGGGACTGCGCAGCAGCAAAAACAGGAACACTGCCGCACAGGTGCCGATAGCCAACTGCTTGGTGTATCCGGCGGCCAACAGCAGCAGCAGCCCGGTCCACATCACCCGGCGGCGCTGGCGCGAATCGTCCAGGTCCATAACATGAGCCAGCGTCAGGACAGCCAGTGTTTCGAACGTGACCATCAGCATATGTTGCCGGAACAGCGGCCCGACATGATAAATATAGTTCGAGGCGAGAAACGCTAACCCGGACAGCACCGCAATGGGACGGTGCCGGCCCTCCCGAAACACGATCACGCCGATAGCCGACGCGGTCACCACCGTGCCCAGGAACCCCACCAGGCGGCCATACCAGTATTGCGGACCGAACAGCCACACAAACGGCACCAGGATCACATGGTACAGCGGGGGATAGTTGCTGGCATAGTAGGGGTAAACCTCGGTGTTGCGGTAGGGCCATTTGCCTTCGCTGAACAGGACTGTATCGACCAGTTCGAACCCCTCGCCCTGGTCATAATCAAACGGAAATCGCATCAGTCCAACGGCATAGTGCACGTAGAGCAGCGCGTGACCGGCCATTAGCAGCAGCGCCAGCACCAGAATGCCCAGGCTGATACGCTGCCAGAGGCGGGCGTTATCTTGAATATTCATGAAATCTCGTCTCTCACGCGGGCCGGTCGCCCAATGGCAGCAGCGTCAAACCGACCAGCGTGCTCATCACGCCCAACAGGATGCCGAGTTTTTGCAGCGTGCCGAATGAGTCGCTGTCGAGCACCTCGGCCCCCAGCGTGACAACCACCGTGACCAATCCGGCAGCGATCATCAGCAGCCCAAGCTGGCGTTTGCTCAGTGTGAATTCCGCACGAAACATTGTCTTCATCTCCTGTGACCCGCCCAGTATACCCGCCGGGATTTTGATCGCAAAACTCGTGCAACCTCTGCTTTAGGCTGCGCGTATAGTTTAATGAGCGAACCCGAAATGGACTACTACGCAGGAGTGAACCATGAACGACCAGGATCACACAACTAACCAGGGAATAGATGATAATGTCCCTGTTGATCAAAATGATGGCGGCGAGGGAGTTCCGGTGCCATCTCGGATTCGGAACGCCGTAGAGAATCTGGGACAGCCGGGGGGCGACGATGTCGTCCGCGAATATGAGGACCGGTATTATGGTGGCGGGAGCCGCCGCAGCCGCCTCGAAGACCCGCCCCCATCGGATCCGGCTGGCAAGCAGCGTACCGCATCACCGCCGCTGGTATATCCGCGCAAAGCCAAACGCACAGCAGATGATGTCAGCTCAAACGAACGCAAGTGGGCAGCGCTGGCGCATGGCAGCACCGTGCTAACGCTGCTGCTGGCCGTGCCGACCGCCGGGCTTGGCGCATTGGTGACCATGTTCGTGCCGTTTCTGATCTACCTTTCGTTCCGCAAACGGTCCGAATACGTGGCATTCCAGGCCCTACAAGCCTTTGCCACGCAACTGGTGGCGACGGTGGGTCTGGTGGCGCTGCTGCTGGTGGGAACAGCGATCTTCCTGGCACTGGTGTTGATCTCTATCCCGCTAATGTTTGTGCTCATCGGGTTCCTGCTGCTGTTGATCGTGGTACTGGCCTACACCCTGTTTGTGCTGGCAACGCTGGCCTTGCCGCTGGGCGCGATCATCTACTCCGTGATCGCGGTGGTCGAAACCTGGAGCGGCAACAACTATCGCATCCCATACGTTGCGCGGTGGGTCGAAAGCCAGATGTACAGCAGCAGCGGTTTCCTGGCCACGAATTAAGCAACAACCCGGCAGTGCTGTCGTTTTTTACACACAATCCGGGCTTGGTCGCCGGCCCGGGTGGCAACACAGCCTGAATACTCTAGGCGACCCCGACAGTGTGTTTCTCCTGTGATGACGTGCCCCTGGTGTGAACCGGGGGCGCGGTGTTTTGCCGGAAGCCGCTCCCCTGTGTTACTCTCGACCCTTATTCTGAGCCAGTAAATTATGCCGCAATTCGCCGGGAAATCAGACAACCCGGATGAGGAACGGGGGATAATTGTATGTTAAAGACACACAACTGTGGTGAGCTGCGTGTTGAACACGCAGGCCAACAGGTCACGCTGGCCGGGTGGGTGCATCGCTGGCGCGACCAGGGCGGCCTGGTATTCTGGGACCTACGGGACCGCTGGGGCATCACACAGGTGACGATTGACCAGCAGGCCACGCCGGAGGTTCACGCGCTGGCCAAAGATGTCCGGTCCGAATGGGTGGTACAGATCACGGGCATCGTCAACCAGCGTCCGGAAGGCATGACCAACCCGGACTTGCCGACGGGGGATGTGGAAGTGGTCGCTACAGATGTGCAAATCTTGAACCAGGCCAAAACCACGCCCTTCTACATCAACAAGGACGAAAACGTGGACGAAGCGCTGCGGATGCGCTATCGCTATTTGGACCTGCGCCGTCCGCCGATGCAACACAATATCATGTTGCGCCACAACGTCATTCGTTTCATCCGCAATTACCTGGCCGACCAGGGCTTTGTCGAGATCGAAACGCCGATTTTATTCAAGACTACACCCGAAGGTGCGCGCGATTACCTGGTGCCAAGCCGCGTGCATCCCGGCAAATTCTTCGCTCTGCCGCAGAGTCCCCAGCAACTCAAGCAATTGTTGATGGTGGCCGGATATGAGCGCTATTTCCAGATCGCGCGCTGTTTCCGCGACGAAGACCAGCGCGGCGACCGCCAGCCGGAATTCACCCAGTTGGACCTGGAAATGAGCTTTGTCGAGCGCGACGACGTGCTGGCCCTGATCGAAGACCTGATGACGCGGCTGGTAGAAGAAGTCACGGACTGCGAGCTGGTGACCAAACCCTTCCCGCGCCTGAGCTACCAGGACGCCATGTTGCGCTATGGCTCCGACAAGCCAGACCTGCGTTACGGCATGGAAATCGTAGACATCACCCCGCTGGCAGCCGAAACCACCTTCAAGGTGTTCACCGGCAATGTCGAAGCCGGGAACCCGGTCCGCGCGATCTGTGTACCGGAGTGTGGAACATACAGCCGCAAGCAGCTTTCCGAACTGGAAGAGAATGCCAAGGCGGCGGGCGCAAAGGGGCTGGCGTGGATGGCGGTCGAGGAAGGCGAGGGCCAGGTGCGGTCGCCCATCGCCAAGTTCTTCTCGCCGGAGCAAATTACCGACCTGATTGCGCGCGTGGGGGCCAATCCTGGCGATCTGATTCTGTTTGCGTCCGATGCCGAAACGGTGGTGTGCGAAGTGTTGGACACCATGCGCCGCGCAATGGCCGCACGCCTGGAACTGGTCGATCCCAAACAGATCGCGTTTTGCTGGATCATCGACTTCCCGCTGTTTACGTGGAACGAAGACGAAACACGCTGGGACCCCAGCCACCACCTCTTCACCTCGCCCATGCCGGAGGATGTGCCGCTGTTGGATACCGACCCCGGCCAGGCGCGCGGCCAGCAGTATGACCTGGCCTGCAACGGCTACGAGGTGGCGGGCGGCAGCATCCGTATTCACAACCGCGACGTGCAGGAAAAAATCTTTGGTCTGATCGGGCTGGACCTGGAAGACGCTAAAGAGCGCTTCGGGCACATGCTGGAAGCGTTTGAGTATGGCACACCGCCGCACGGGGGCATAGCGCCCGGTATCGACCGGCTGGTGATGCTGCTGGCCGGGCAGCCAAACATCCGCGAGGTGATCGCGTTCCCCAAGACCCAGCAAGCCGCCGACCTCATGGCTGGAGCACCGTCGGAACCCACCGAGGCTGGCCAGCTTGAGGAACTGCACATTCGCGTGGTGCTGCCGGATTAAGACGCCTGATGCCGTTGTCGCGCAGAGCGAACCACGCGTGATCGCGCGTGGCGGTGGGGTAGTATATACTGGGCGTGGCATTAGCGGTGACAAAAGGAGCGTAATGATGACACAAGACCAGTCGGGCATTCAAGCTGTTGATAGCCTGTCGGCCAATGAATTTCATGTGGAAATCAATGGTGTGGTAGCCAGCGGCATTTTTGGAGTCGGCAGGCAGCAGATCCGGTCCGTCGATCTGGAAGCCGGACGCCTGGTGCACAAACCGCTGACCATCACCAAGATGGTGCAGCGCGACCAGGCGTTGCCCTTTAACCAGTGGGTGCGCGAAACAATGGACAATCCCACCGCCAAAATCACGCGCGAAATTGCGGTTGTGGCGATGGACGAAGGCCAGGAAACACGCCGCTGGGTATATAAAGATGCCTGGATCAGCGACATCGCGTTTTCCGAATTCGACTCGGGCAGCGATGTGCTGATCGAAGAACAACTCACTGTTCAGCATGGTGGAGTCGAAGAAATCTGGCCTGAATAGCAGTCAGGCCTGAATAGGTTTCAGGATTGAACACCATTCAGGCAGTCTCGGAAATCATAGGGTTGTCAAGAGCGCTCGTCTACGCGATGAGCGCTTTGGTTTGTCACAGGATGAGGATCACCAGCAACGACGCTGCGCTGATTTCGGCCAACCCGGTCAGGGTCGCCACGCCAACCGCCCGCACACCGGGCATTTTGTTCAGTTGCTTGGCGTTATAATGTTCCCAGGTTTCGGTCCCGATCAACAGACTGAAGGGCAGCGCCAGGACAAACGCACCAAAGATCAACACGGGACCGCTGGTATCTTCGTCCAGATACCGCGCCCCGATATAAAAAACGCTGAAAAACAAAACAAACACGATCACGCCAATTAACCACGCGATCTTCATGTGACGTTTGAGTTCCTGGAGGTAGGGCGCGTTATCAAAATAGGGTACTGCCATCGAAAACCACGACCCCAATGCGAGGGTGGTCACAAACGTACTCACAATAACGCCTACCCATTCATAGCCATTCATACGGAATAGTCCTCGGTGGTCTTTCTACGCTATTGATCGAATCCGATCATCCGACACTGATGATAATACACTCTTTAGGGGGTTACGGGTTCAGAATTCGTGAATTTTGACCGAAAATGAGCTGCGAGCCAGCTAATGCCTCCCTGCCACCGATCATGTTTCAGCGGCATGTTCCCACGCACAACATCCCCAACATCATAAGATCAATACCACAACCAGCGTTGCTACACCGAGGATGACCATGCCCGTCAAAGTGGAGACACCGACCGCGCGCACGCCGGGCATGGCGTTCAAGCGCCTGGAATTATACCGTTCCCAGGTTTCGGTGCCGATCATCAGGCTGACGGGCAGCGCCAACACCAGGCCAACCAGCACCAACAGCGGACCGCTACTGTCTACATCCAGGTGCTGCGCGCCGAGGTAAAAAACGGTGAAGAACAACACAAACACAACCAGGCCTATCAGCCACGCAAGTTTTGGGTTGCGCCGCAGGTCATGAAAATAGGGCGCATTGTCGAAGTAGGGTACCGCCATCGAAAACCACGCGCTTAACGATAGGGTGGTGAAAAAGGTGATCACGATAACGCCGGTCCATTGGAAGCCATTCATCTTCCCCATCTCCCGCTCTTTTGACCAGATGTGATCGCATACCATTACTGATCATACTTTGGCCGGCAGACCACCGTTCATTTCTGGGGTTTATTTGCGAAGGTGGTCGGGGACCAGATTTTGATGTTATGATTGTTCGAGACTGGGCCGTGTTAACGCCCTGCGGTTGCACCGTCAACCACGCTGGTCGCAGGTGATATTGTCTACAGCCCTACCAAGTCACCTCAGGAGGAAAAAGACTTCATGGCAACGAATGCGAGCACCTGGTTTTATGCTGAACCCGAACATAATGCGTACCTGCTGGAAGAGCGAGTCAACCATTCATTTTGGAGCAACCGGATTAGTGCGCTACATCTCGATTGCACGCATCCTGAACCGCCGTTCCGAATGGTGGGGGTCTGGCGCGAACAGCCAATTGCGGTCGAATGGGTGCCAAACCGGTACTTCACCCTGACTGCGCCACCCAATGACGAGATCAACTCGCTGATCGTGGGTACCAAAGAAGTATTGGGGTTCACGCCCACTGTCTCGTATATTGATCCGGATGGGCAGTTGGTGGCCGAATGGCATATGCACGAAGCCGAACAGCGCATCGCCGAAATTCAGGGAAACCCGAACTACCGCAATATCAAACGCTATAAAGGTTAGCCACAAGATAGCTTAGGACTGCGGGGAATGACAGACAAACCGCCAACGCTAGCGTTTGATCTGGAGCGCGATCTCCGGACTCTGGCGGCGATGGCATCCAATTTGACACCGTATCTGTACGAGCAAGAGCTGTACGGGCACCTCTCTGGTGACCTTCCTCGGCTGACGCTGGGTGGGCTGCTGCTGCGACTGCACCGTCTCTCGGCTTTGTCCGACATCTTGGACCCCGAGCAGCAAACGGTGGTGCACGATGCGCGGTTGAACTTTGAAGCCGAACGTGCCCAGTGGGCCGTGCACTATGACAACAAACTGCAATTCGAGCTTCAGGCACGGGTCGAGGCGTTGGCACGTTTCCTGGATGAGTGCGCGCGCGAGGACAGTGCGTGCGCGGTTGAATACCCAATCCAGGCTGAAAAGCGCACCATGATCGAGCACTTGCGGGCAGAGGCCGCCGAACGTAACATCCCCACCAACGACCTCGTCCCGCGACTGGCACAAGTGGATACCCGGTTGAAACGGTCAACGCGCGAAGGGGCGTTTATTTCCGATGCGCGGTTGGTGCCCGCCTATCCCCAGGACAGGTATTGGTGGCTGTATAGTTACTGGCCAGAAGACTCACCGTAACACGGAGTGTTGACATTTTCGCCTGGAATTTGCCTTCCGCTGAGTATAAATGTCAACACAACCAACGCCCTGGTATCTTGCGGCCCCTATCGAGGGTCGTACTCCAAAACCAGGGTGCGGTATCTCCGTTCGTGTTGTTGGTGGATGACTGGCCAGCCTACCAGCCATGTTCCAGGCGCGTGATCAGGCGTTCGGGCAAATCGTGTTTGCGCATCCGATCCTGCGTGGCCTTGATGTCGTAGGGCACACGCCGGTGCTCAAAGACCGCATCTTCCACATGCAGAATCCCGTATGCGGCGTCCTTGTTGGAATCACGTGGCTGGCCAACACTGCCTGGATTGATGATCAACCGCTGGCCGTTAAGATGCTTGGGTTGGCGATAAACCGGCTGGTGCGCTTCCGTATCGCCCCGATCATCCGTTAATTGGAAGATCACCGGCGTGTGTGTATGGCCTACAAAACAATATGGCGTTTCAAAGTGGGGGAAGTTGAGCGCCGCGATCAACGGATCGAGAATATATTCCCAGATCGGTTCGCGCGGGCTAGCATGGGCCAGGGTGTATGAACCCAAAACAAACGTGGTCGGCAGCGCTTCCAGATATGCAATGTTGTCGATGGTGAGGGTTTCGCGCGTCCAGTTGACGGCACGGCGGGCATCGGCGTTGAAGGTGCGGATGTCCAGCCGGGTGAGAGCCGCCCAGTCATGATTCCCGGCCAGGCAGAGATGAGGTAAGCTCTGCAGCAGATCGCAGCATTCATTAGGATCAGGGCCATACCCAACCACATCACCCAAACACCAGACATATTCCCACTGGTTTTTCGCGTCTTCCAGGACGGTTTCAAAGGCTGTCGAATTGGCATGAATATCGGAAATGACGAGGACTCGCATACGGTTGATTTCCTGAAGGATAGTTAGGACTTATTCAAACATGATAGCATAATTTAAGAAACATGACGAGTTCATCAACGATCAATGAATATTGTCAGGCCCAAGCCGCACTGTATAATCAGGACATTATGTTAGCAGGAGTTTGATATTGTGCCGAGTCCTGAGCGGGCGACACTTGATTTTACCACGAATAGCGTAACACATACCGAACGATTGGGAACTTTTTTAGGCCAATCGTTGACGGGCGGCGAAGTAGTCTGTCTGTCCGGCGATTTGGGTGCTGGCAAAACGGCCCTCACGCGCGGTATCGCGGCGGGTTGGGGCGCACTGGAAGCAGTGACCAGCCCAACCTTCACGGTGGTGCACGAGCATCGCCGTACCCAGGACAGTTTTGTGTTGTACCACGTCGATTGTTACCGCTTGTCCGGCCCCGCAGATGCCTGGGGTGTTGGCCTGGACGACATGCTGTACAATGACGGCGTCGTAGTGATCGAGTGGCCAGAGAACGTCAGCGCCGTGCTGCCGGCTGACCGGTTGTGGATTGCGTTTTTTTTGCTGGACGAAAACCGCCGCCAGCTTACCATGTCTGCCAGCGGCAACCGCAGCCAGACGCTGCTCGAAACGCTGCGCGGCAACTGGATGGAATAGGGAGTAGAATATTTGTTACTCGCACTCGACACGGCCACCCGTTTGATGAGCCTGGCCCTGCACGATGGGTATCGTCTGCACTTTGAAGCAACCTGGCACACACCCAACAACCACTCCATCGAACTGACGCCCGCCATCCAGCGCGCATTTGCCCAGGTGCAGATCACCCCGGCAGACCTGGCCGCCGTCGCCGTGTCGCTCGGCCCTGGTTCCTTCACCGGCCTGCGCATTGGCTTGAGCACAGCCAAAGGGTTGGCGCTGGCCCAGAATTTTCCGTTGGTGGGTGTACCCACCCTGGATATTGTGGCCTATGCGGTCCCGGCGTTCGAAGGCCGGCTGGTGGCTGTGCTGCAAGCCGGGCGCGGGCGCGTGTGCGCGCAGGGCTATCGTTGGTCGGGGCCGGTTAGCGGTTGGGCCCCCACTGGACAGGCGGAGATAACGACCTGGGCTGCGCTGGTGGATGGGGTTGAGGAACCAACATTGTTTGCAGGCGAGATTGACGACAACGGGCAAGCACTACTGGCAGAATCAACGCCCTTGGTTCACGTTGCACCTGGTGCCTGGGGACTGCGCCGGGCTGGATTCCTGGCCGAAATCGCGTGGGCGCGCTTGCGTACCGGACAAACCGACGATCCAGCCCTGGCCGCACCAATCTACCTCCACCAGCCGGGAGTGCCGCACCCATGACCACCGTGATGCGTCCCATGCGCATGGAAGATATCCCCACTGTGTTGGAGATGGATCGGCTCTCGTTCCCAACGCCCTGGTCAGCGCGCACCTATGAATTCGAGATCCGCAATCGCGACACATCGCACCTGGTCGTGCTGGAGCAGCGCGAGAATGCAGTTTCCCGGCTCAGCCCGCGCGCGTTGCTGCGTCGTTGGTCCGGCAACAACACATCCGGGCCATTGATCGGCTATGGCGGTTGCTGGCTGATTGCGGGCGAAGCGCACATCAGCACTATCGCCGTGCATCCCGACTATCGGGGCAGAGGGTTGGGCGAGCTGCTGCTGGTCGGCATGTTGCAGCGCGCGCTGCACCTCAAAGGCGAATACTCCGTGCTTGAAGTGCGCGTCAGCAACGTGACGGCCCAGGCGCTCTATCGTAAACACGAATACGAAGTGGTGGGCCGCCGCAAAGGATATTACCGCGACAACAGCGAGGATGCGTTGTTGATGGAAGTACGCCCGTTGGATGCCGCCTACGCCGAGCGCCTCAACCACCGGCTGCACGCCTTGCGCCAGCGGGTGCAGTATATAGACCAGTTCACGGCAAAGTAGTCGTTAGCTACAAAAGAACTCAAGGAGAAGACAAGCGTGACTGAGGAAGGAAAAAGCCTGGAAGACCGGCAGGCTGCGTTAGACGCCATTGCCGCCGAAGTTCGCCAGTGTGAAAAATGCCCGTTGCACAGCGCCCGGACGAATGCCGTTCCCGGCGCGGGGCCGGTGGATGCCGACATCATGTTCATCGGGGAAGCACCCGGATTCCATGAAGACCAGCAAGGTCTGCCGTTCGTGGGCGCGTCGGGCAAATACCTGGACCAACTGCTGGCGTTGATTGATTTGACCCGCGCGGATGTGTTCATCACCAACGTGGTCAAGTGCCGTCCGCCCGGTAACCGCGATCCGCTGAGCACCGAGATCGACATCTGTATGCCCGCCTATCTAAAACGACAGGCGGAAATCATCGAACCCAAGATCGTGGCCACGTTAGGCCGTTTCAGCATGGCGCTGTTCTTCCCGCCATCCGCACGTATCTCGCGCATTCATGGCCAGCCCAAACGCGCCAACAACCGCATCTACTACCCGCTCTATCATCCGGCAGCGGTGCTGCGCAACCCCAATCTGCGCCCGGTGATGGAGGAGGACTTCAAGCGCATCCGGGACCTGCTGGACGACATCGAAGCGGCAGGCGGCACCATCGAGGACGAACCACCGCCGCCACAGCAACTTAGCCTGTTCTAGCCAGATTTGAGGTAACCGTGACTCAACCGTTTTGGATTTCCACCAGTTGGGATGACGGCCATGTGCTGGATCGTCGTGTCGTTGATCTGTTGAACCGGCACAACCTGCGCGGCACGTTTTATATCGCGCGCGACTACCTCCCGGACCGCCTATCGGACAGCGAGATCGTGGTACTGGCCCAGGAACACGAAGTCGCTGCGCACACTCTGACTCATCCAATCCTGACCGAAATCGCATTGGACGACGCGCGACAGGAGATCATGGGTTCGAAAGCCTGGTTAGAGGACCTGACAGGACGTCCCGTTACAGGCTTTGCGTTTCCCGCTGGTATCTTCAACCAGGACCTCCGTAATCTGGCAGAGGATGTGGGTTTTCGGGTCGCGCGCTCAGTCCGGCAGTTCAGTATTGGGACCACCGGCCTGGACTATCTTGACCTACCCACAACAATACACATCTATCCTTTTCCTTTCCGACCGGTGAATAGTTGGCGCGCGCGCTTCCAACCCATCCGCCGTGCAGTACCACATATTCTTCCGCTGCGCATCCCGCTCCTGGCACTGCGGAACTGGCCTGCGCTGGCCACGATTCTGTTGGAGCGGGCGTCCCAGCAAGGTGGGGTCTGGCATCTTTGGGGCCACAGTTGGGAAATTGAGAAGTATGGCATGTGGGACGAGTTGGACCGGATTCTGGCGGTGGCCAGCCGCTACTCGAACGCGCAGCCGGTCACAAATTCAGAGCTGGTTCACGCACTCAAACAGCAGGCATCCTGATGTACCAGTTGATTTCCGGCGTCACCCATGACGACCAGGCGGCCAACCTGTTTCTCGAAAACGTCTATCGTCCGGAAAAAAGCAGATTCTTGATCGAGCATGGCCTGTGGTGGTATCGCGGCGATTCTCACCGGTTTGTTGTGGCAACCGACAAGGGTCAAGTCGTCGGCCACAGCGCCATTATCCCGACAACCTGCGTGCTCGATGGCCAACAACAACCCAGCGCGTGGTACGTCGACCTGATCGTCGATCCGGATTTTCGAGGGCGCGGGCTGCAGTCGATGCTGGATGAAGCAGTGCGTTTGTCCGGTGATCTCAAATTCGCTTTTCCGGCACGTGATCTATCGGCCAGAATTTTCCAGAAACATGGTTGGCGTCTGCGCGAGGATTGTGACCATCTTACCCTGCTTTTTTCCCTGTTGGCACTGCCTAGGCTCCGGCAGGCCCAGAGCTTGAAGGGCCGCCTGGCCCGAAACACTGCCCGCCTATTCACGCCCCTTCTTGCCCTGTATCGTCTGCGACTTGGACGGTATGCGCCTAAAACCGCGCGTGAAGTTGTTGATCCGGACGCTGAAACACTGGCGCAGGTCTTCTTGCACTGGCAGTCGGGGGATCGACGCATTACCACATGGCGCGATGCCGAGTTTATTCAGTGGCGATTTCTCGACGCACCGTACCGTTCCCAGCTTCGTTTCTACCTTGCGGGGCCAACCGACGCTCCCACACATGTCCTCATTAGCCGCTTGTTAGACATACGCGGCGTGCAGACCCTGCGTATCCTCGATCTGTTTGGCGACCTTGAGGATGTGGCAGGCCTCCGCGACATTCTCCGGCTGGCCGTCCGCGATGCTAAACAAGCCCACGCCAAACAAGTTGTAGCCCTGTCATCGGTGCCGCCGTTGACGGCGGTCTTACGTTCGATTGGCTTCAGGATGCGCCGCCCCCTCCAGTTCTGCTGGCACACCCCCAATCCAGCCCTGATGGACCAATTTGGAAGCACCGGCTGTCACTGGACATATGCCGACAGTGATGCTGACTACTAAGCGGCAGTTTATACTGGGAAGGTCTCCTCACTGCTGGCAATTCGCGCACAGGTAACACGCGCCGCCAAGATACTGAATCTTCTCGACTTCGCCACCGCATTCGGGACAAGGACGCCCGACGGCGTTCTTGTCCATCTGGCGCACATAGCCCCCGCGCTCGCCGTACAGGTCGTATTCATCATACCGCCCGGCCTGGGCAATGACCGCCTGCACCGTGTTGATGATCGCGTCAAACAAGGCTCGGCGCTGGCCGAAGTCTAGTTCC
>JAADYV010000139.1 GCA_010092855.1 Chloroflexota bacterium
CTCTTAACCGCGCGGTCACACCAGAGGAAGTCCGGCAGGCCAAGCAGATCGCGCGGGAGGCCGGGCTGCGGCTGGACGAGCGGCGGGGCTGGTTTATACGGCGAATATAACCGCATTAAGCACAATCGTACCAACCTGAGTCGGGGAGTGAAAACCTATGGAGGAAGAACTACAATACGTCGGCGTCGTGACACGATTTTTCACCCGCATCAGCGTGGCAGTAGTCATGCTGGAAGATGAGCTGTACCTGGATGACTGGGTGCTCATTTATGGCCCGCAAACCAACGTAGAGCAGCAGGTCACGTCGATCCAGGTCAATCATCAGGCCATCGACAAGGGCGAACCGGGCGAAGAAATCGCCATTAAGGTGGACGAGCTGGTGCGCGAGGGTGACGAGGTATACCTCATTCTGGCCGAAGCATGACGCCGTCACCGTCCGCTGGCACGCTTAGCGGATCCCGGACAACCCCACAGTGCCTTCGATGGCGCGACGCGGGCTGGAGCCTTCTTCGCCCATGTCTTCGTCGGCGTACTGATAGTCCCGCTTGCGCCGGAACTCGGCCAGGTGTTGTTGTAGTTGCGTCCAGATGTCTTGCTGAATGCTGACCAGGTGCGCTTTCCCGGCGGGATTGCCGCCCATCTCCAGCGCCTGGCGCAGATGCGGCAGACAGATGCCGTCCGTCTCGCGGAACGCACCGGCAAATCCTGGC
Source organism: Chloroflexota bacterium (assembly GCA_010092855.1). Lineage (GTDB taxonomy): Bacteria > Chloroflexota > Anaerolineae > Aggregatilineales > Aggregatilineaceae > TC-15. Next base: position 711 of record JAADYV010000139.1, read on the forward strand.
TGGTCCAGGTAATCGACCAAATTGCGCAGCAAGTGCTCCTCGACGATGCGCTGGTGGGTACACGCCGGACATTCCTGGCGCGGTTCGAGCGCGCTAGCCGCTTGCATCACCTGCCGCCGGTTACTCTGCGGGGTGATGTCGCCCATGTCCTTGAGCATGTGGCGCACAATGCCCTCGTACAACACCGCCACACCCAACGCGCTGGCGTTGATCTCGTGCTGGATGCGCCAGGCATGGGTCGGGCAGAATCCCCGCGCGGCACGCACGGCTTCGTGGGTGGCGGGCTTGTTCACATACTCATAGATCACGCTGTCCAGGTAATGGTAGACGCTGTCTAGCACCAGGCGGCACACCGGGCAGCCGTCTAGCTTGAACGCCTCGAACAATTCATGGGCGCGGGAGCTTAACTTCATGTCGATCCTTCTTCGGTACAGGCAAGTACAATGGCCAGATTATACCGAATCGCTGCTCCGCCGCGGGGTGTTCTCCGGTGCCACTTCTGGAACGTCAGGCGAATCGTCCGTCGCAGCATCGCGTTTCAGATGCGCTCGCATTTGATGCGTCCGCAATAGTCCGAAAAACGCCAGCAGCGTGATGACAACCCCGACCCACAACGCAACCGGTGCATACCAGGTGACAAGCCAGGCTACCCCTGCTCCCAACCCTGCCAGCCACCGCGGCCAATTCAACGGGCGGAACAGCAGCAGGACCAGGCTCACCAGGAAGACCAGAGCGGCGACCACGAACAGCGCAAACTCCGCGTTCTGCCGGGCCATAGACTCGTTTGAGCCTTCCACCCGGCCTTTCACACCCCGCAAAATCTCGCGCACGGCCAGATGGTCGGTAAATTCGGTGAACAGTGTCAGCCCTAGGCTTTGCGGCTGGGACCAGTCGTAACTCCAGCGAATGCGGCTGATCAGCCGGGTATGGGTAGCATCTACTGGCTGCAAAGCCCACAAAAAACTGCCTTCGTCGTCGGTGCCCGACCAGATCAGGTATTCGTTGGGTTCGATGGCGTAAAACTTCATCTCGTGCACCGAACTGATGGGAACCGCGTCACCTACCTGGAACTCCTGGTACTGGGGTAGGATACGCTTCGCGCTGTGCAGGCCCCGGTCGCTTCCCAGGTTTTCCAGGATATCGTAGCCGTAGAAACCCGCCCGGTTGTAGCCCATTTGAATCAGCCAGGGCCAGATGTCCTCGGGTGTGCCTGCGATGGTGATGGCGCGCGTGGCGAAAAAGTCAGGTTCGGCCACGAGTTCATCGCCCGGCATGTCCGCGGATTGCTCTTCCGCCGTCGCCCCCCAATGAAGCTGGTAGGGTCGTGCGATGAATACGTACCCTGCCATGATGCAGGTCAGCAATCCCAATGCCGCTAGCAGTCGTTTGATCATAACTGGTTCCTTTGTTTACAGTTTTGTGGTCTGAAATTCTCCATTATTCGGCAGTTGCCAAGTTGGGGTGATTCGGGTAAGATACAAATAGATAGATGCGGGCATGGTGTAGTGGTAACACTACAGCCTTCCAAGCTGTCATCACGGGTTCGAATCCCGTTGCCCGCTCACGACGCGCCCAGGTTCTGTTTCCTGGGCGTTTGATCGCACGGGCTTGTAGCTCAGCGGTTAGAGCAGCCGGCTCATAACCGGTCGGTCGCAGGTTCGAATCCTGCCAGGCCCACACGCAGAATCAGCCACGCTGACGGTGTTTTACCAGGTGGCTGGTTTTTTTCGATGCCTGCTGGCGGCTATTGCCCCCAAATGCGCTGCGGCATTGCCTCCTCACAGGAACTCATTTCCTCGCGCGGATCGCCCACCGGGAACATGCTGTGCGCCATGAGATCGTTCGTCAGCACGGTCGCCAACGGCACCGGTTCGCTGAACGGCAGCGGGTTCACCTCCAACAGCCGGTAGCGGCGCGGTTCGTCTGGGGTGGATGGCACATCGGAATAGTAAACCACTGTCGACGTGTTACACCGGAACGTAGGCGCACGATCTACATCGTCATTCACCGTCAGCGCTTTGAGCCGTCCCGTGGCGACATCCACCACAAACACATCGTAGTCGCCATCCACATTGGCGTGATAGGCCAGGAATGTATCATCGGGCGCGAACACCTGGGCGCTGACATCCACGCCAATGTCCGTTAGTTGGCGCACCCCACCACTTTCCAGGTTTATCAGCCACAGGTCAAGTACGCCATAGTCGCTCATCTGTAGCCAGGCCATCAAGGAGCCATCGTGGGAGATCACCGGGTTGATGTCGGCGACTGCATTGTCGGTCAATTGCGTCAACGTGCCGTCCGCCACGTTCAGCATGTAGATTTCCCAATCGCCATCACGGTTGCTTTGGAACACGATATGCTCACCATCTGGCAGCCAGAAGGGATTGATGTCGTCGGCGGGGTCTTCCGTCAGGCGGTGCGGCAGTCCATCCCCGGCCAGGTCCACGCTGTAGAGTTCCCAGTTGGCGTCACGATTGCTTTCGAACACCACCACACTACCCGATCCCCACACCGGATTGATGTCCGTTGCCGTGTTGTAGGTGACGCGGACCTGCCGCGATCCATCTGTGCGTCCCAGGAACAGTTCCCAGTCGCCTGCCGTCTCCCGGTTGGACGCGAATGCCGCCCATTGGCTATCACGAGAATAACTGGGTTGGATATCGGCGCTGCCCAGCCCCTGCGAGATGTTGTCGCTGACATCATCAGGGCTGGAGGAGCCTAAGCGGTAGATGTCCCAATCGCCATCGCGGTCACTGTGATACAATATCCAGTCCGGGCACACTTCTGCACCAATCGTCAGCGGTTCCCAGGCCGGACGCTCAAGCGCTTCCCCCTCTACGCCGGTTACAAACCTGATGCGCGGGAAGGAAGCGAACGTCGGCGGGACGGGGGTGGACAGACCGTCGTCGGTCTCAATGATCGGCACCACGTCCCCAATGCCCGATCCCTGGATTATGGTTGGATTCTCGAAGGGATAGGTCCAGATGTCGCGTGGGATGGCTTCGATGGTGGCGAAGGCCAGCCACTCATCACGGGTTAACAACCGCCAGTTGCCCCAGCTTCCCACATCCTTCAGTGGCACGTTAACGGCGGTTCCGGCAGGCAGCGTGATCTGCCTGGAGGAGCCAGGATAAACCGTGATTTCGCCCTCGACCGCAATGATCTCCAGGATTTCCCCTGGCAGTGTCCGCAGATAGACCACTGAGTCGATGTGCAAATCTACACCGTTGACCGTGACAGTGATGGGTGTGTTGCGAGGACTCTGCACCACCAGCATATCAGGCAGTTCCTCCTGACAGTTTACGGGATTCCAGCCCGTGTGTAACATAAACGATTGCATGGGCGTGCGGCTGCCGCGAGTAATGACAGGCAAGCTGTCGAGTTCCTCCCTGGAATTGACATGTTCTGCAGCGACCCATGCAGCCCGGTCGTCATACAACACACGCAGCCAGTCCCCATCCGGGCTGATTCCGTCCGCCTGCAACACCGTGCCACTCAGCACCAGTCCCACCGCCAGCGCATCATCGCCCGGCACGCTGCGCACCTGGTTCTGATCCGACACTGTGACCCGCACCAAATCGGGAGTGGACAAGGCCACGTCCAGGGCAACCACGTTCACCACTTCCACTTCGCCGACCATCAGGTAGGTCGCGTTCTGGTCGGGTAACCCGCCGGGCACATTCGCCTGAACTTTCATCAGCGCCAGGCCCCACTCCTCGGCTTCAACCTCCAGCGGTGAGGTCCGGATAGCGGCCAGGTTTGCCAGGTCGACCGTATCGCCGGGCGTGCCAAACGAACTGGAGTCCAGTTGATCGGCAGAAGTAGCTTCGACCTGCGGGAACCCGTAACAGGCCGTGTTCCGTCTAGCAGCCGCGCAGTTGCTGGCCAGCTCGAGCACAGCCTGTTGGACCAACTCGGTGCAGGATTCATTCGTTGGTGGCCCCTGTGCCTGGCCCGGGTGTGCCAGCGCGCCGCCGACAATCACCACCAAAACGATCAGCACACCGTATCGTAATCGCAATCGTAGACCCATGGTCTACCTCCTTCCGATCGCTCCCCATTCTTGCCCACCGCTTACCCTTTCCCCAGTTGCCACGCGCATGAACGGCGGCTACAATACGGTTAAGGGTGGTTTATGAAACTCCACTTTCTTCCTTAATGATTGCGGCCATTTAACTCATATTATAACGGGTACGTTAATCAGGCAATCAAGTTGGGGATCGGGTGAGCATGGAATTAATTAGTTACATCCGTTTGGCACGAAAATGGTCCTGGCTGCTGCTGCTCGGCGCTTTTCTGGCAGGTGGCACGTCCTTTCTGTGGCGCAGTCGCCAACCGGAAGAATACAAAGCCCAGACCACCATCTTGATCGGGAGTTACATCGAAGCCCCCAACCCGGACTCTGCCGAAATCCGGACGGGCGTTGAGCTGGCCTCGACGTATGCTATCCTGGCCGAAACGCATGACGTGCTCGATGCCGCGATCCAGGCCGGGAGTTTCCCGGTGTCGGTAGGCGAATTGAGCAGCGCGCTGAGTGCCGACGTGGTGCCCGACACGTCGCTGCTGCGCCTGACTGTGACCTATACCAATGCTGAATTGGCCGCTGATATGGCCAATGAAGTTGCCCGGCAGCTTATCGCCAATAACCTGATCAACCTGACCGCTGAACAACAGGAATTGATGACGCTGGCCCAAACGCAGATCGAGTGGCTGACCCCCCAACTCGAACGCGATCAAGCAACTTATAACAACCTCGACCTTCAAATCGCAGAACTCGAAGCGGACGAAACGGCGGATCCGACACAGGTTCAGTTCTTGAAGGACGAGCGCAGCCGCGTGCGGGACGAAACCCTGGATATCCTCAATATCATCGCGCAGTTCAACACCACGATCACCACTTTGCAGCAGCGGACGAACTCGCTCGACATAGTGGAGCAGGCGGAAGCACCGGGATCACCGATCGGGACCAGTCCCTTCCAGGCTGCTACGTTGGGAGCCATCGTCGGGTTGGCACTGGCCGCCGGGGTCGCGCTCCTGATCGAATATCTGGACGATACCATCCACACCCCGGAGGAAGCCACCCAGATGCTCAGTCTGCCCGTGTTGGCATCGATCACCCGTTTCGGCAAGCCCCGTGATGAATACCACGAGCGTCTGATCACCCATCACGATCCCGGTTCGCATACGTCTGAAGAATACCGCACGCTGCGCACCAATCTGCTCTTTTCGTCCAACGGCAGTTGGAGCAAAGGCGCGTATATCATCACCAGTCCCGGCCCGTCGGAAGGCAAGAGCGTGACCGCCGCGAACCTGGCCGTGACGATGGCGGCGGCAGGGCTGCGCGTGCTGCTGGTGGATGCGGACTTGCGGCGGCCCAGGCTGCACACGATCTTCAAACTGGAGAACAACGTGGGCCTCTCCACCCTGCTCTTTGCCGACTCCGGTGAGCAGGGCGACATGCAGCCACCACACAATCTCAAAGATTGCTTGCAAGAAACGGATATCCCTGGTCTGCGTGTGATCACCAGTGGGTTTATCCCCGTCAACCCCACCGAGGCGCTGGGCTCCGTGGCCATGCAGCGCTGGTTCCAGGAATTTCGCTCGGCAAAGAATGTTGATATTGTCCTGTTTGATACGCCACCTGCATTGTACGTTGCCGACAGCTCGGCGTTGGCCGTGGCGATCAAAGCCCCGGTGGTACTGGTGGTTGAAGCCGGGCAAACGCGACGAGGAGCCGCTGTACGCGCCCGAGAGCAGTTTGGGGCCTTAGAACTGGAAATCAAGGGCGTCGTGCTTAACGCCGCCAACCGGCGCGACCAAAGCTACAACTACAGCTATAACTACTATTACTACCGTGAACCTGAAGCAGCCGCTGTCACGGACCACGCCCCCCGGCAAGGCTGATCGACATGACGCAGTTGCAGCGACGCAGACGCAGTCGTCATCGCTTTCGTTGGATCAGACGCTTCCGCAAGCGGATCGCGCGTATCAACGCACGGGTGCTGCTGGTAATGATCACCAGCGTGCTGGCGGTCATGGCCATGAGCGCCCTGGTGTTGACGATGAATGCTCGCCGTGAGGTCGAAGAATCATGGGAAGACGTCAGTCGCATTCTGGATGAACTCAGCCCTAACAGCAACGGTAGCACTGAATTCACGCTCAGCGATTATGAGCGGCTGCAAGACAGCGTCAACGACCTAAATGCCAGTCTGCGCAGCGCCAAACGCCAGACGGCGTTTCTGCGCCCGTTCGCTTTTCTCAGCGCTGACCTCGAAACGTTGCTGGCTTCCCTCGACGCCGCCGAACACCTCGCTCAGGCGGGCGACAATATGCTGACCGGCCTGGAACCGACTGTGTTTTACCTGACAGACAACGAGGAAGATGAGATTTTCACATCCGAGTTTTCGTCTGGCGAACGCCTGGTGGATGTGCTGCAACTGGGCCAGTCCAGCTTCGCAAATGCCGCGCATCACCTGGACGCCGCCGAGCGCATTATCGAACCGCTAGACCTGGCCGATATCTCACCCCGGCTGCTGGTCACGGTGGATGGCCTGAACCGTTACCACGACCAACTCGCGGAATACAACCGGCTGTTGCAGCGCGGTCCCGGCCTGCTTAGCAACATGTTAGGGTTAAACGGCGCAGGTACCCAAACCTATCTCGTGCTCTCGCAAAACAGCGACGAGCTGCGTCCCTCCGGCGGCTATATCAGCACCTATGGCTGGATCATGGTACAGGATGGGCAGGTTGAGGATTATGGGTATAACCCCACGTCCAGGAACAGCCCGCGCCCCCCGTCCGAGCCGCTGGCGCTCGAAATTCCCGAATGGTGGATACAATATGAACAGCCGGGTTACGCGGCCTGGGATGGGAGCTGGCACGCCGATTTTCGATATACGGCCCAACTCGCGGCGACCTACTACGACGGGGGCAATAACCTGGAGCAGCCGGTAGACGGCGTGATCGGGATCGACCTGGTCGGGTTCGAATACTTGTTAGAGGGGTTGGGCAGTGTCACGGTGACAGGCTCCTACGAAGCCACTGTCACACCCGCCACCTTCCGCGAAGTCGTCTATGATTTCCGCGCCGAAGGAGAACACAAGGCATTCCTGGCGACGCTCTACCGCCAGATCATCGCTGATTGGCAGGTGGCAGACCAGGGCGTCAGCGCCGAGATGCGCCAGTCCATCTTGCAAGCGCTGCAAGAAAAGCACATCATGGTCTACTTCAAGGACGAAGAACTGGCCGAAGCGTTTGATACGTTGGGCTGGTCTGGGGCCCAGGAATCCGCGCGCGAATCCGATTATGTAGATTACCTGCTGGTGGCCGACGCAACCGTGAGCGGGAACAAGCCCAACCACTCGATCCAGCGCGAACTGACCTACGACGTGCGCATCCAGCCCGACGGGTCCTTGACCAGCCGTACCGCCGTCAAATACATCTATTCCCTATCAGTTGCCGAGGAAGACCCCGCGCTGCGCCGCGAACATCCCGCCAACCGCGATTACTTCGGCCTGCTGCAGGTCTTCGCCCCGGCCAACAGCCAACTCACGGCGATTAGTGGCTCGCTGATCGAACCTCAAACTGACACCGCGCCTACCGATCACACCATCCTTATCGGCATGACCCACGTTGAATATGGGCAGCAGGAACGCCTGCAATTCTCCTATAGCACCCCAGCATTAGTGGAATCGTTTGGCGACTACCGGCGCTATACGCTGGTGCTGCAAAAACAACCTGGAATCCGTACCGAAGTAGTCGATGTCCAGATCACGCTCCCGCAGAATGCCAGCATCATCGCTACCCAGCCAGCCGAAGCCAACCGGTTCGACCTGGAATACCCGACCTTGTTTTTCCGCATCAATCTGGTCATGGACGAGACCATCGAAGTGATTTACAGAATCGACGACTGAGCGGGTTGTGTAGTGCATCCACTGGCGTCGCGTACCAAGCCGGCCTTGTAGACAACCTTGAGACCCTTTTTGACTATCCATGACGACATATCCAAAATAGATCAAAATCCCCTTAAAAATATAGAATAAATATACAGAAAATGTAAATACCCTGGCCAATTCATCTTGAGTCGTGATATAAATACTGGCATCATCAGACGAGACGAGGGATCACTTCATGCTTAACAACAATCACCCTACCCTCGCGCAGTTGCTCCCCCACTTTGTCGAGTCGGCTGCACGCCTTCAGGCTGGCGACTATGACCTCGATCTTCCTGCTGCCGATCATCCAGAACTGGTGCAGTTGGGTGACTTGCTGCAAACTCTGGCCGACAGACTCCAACAACGTGAGCAGGAGTTGCGCTGGCTGGACCAGATGACGACATGCATCAACGACGGTATGTTACTGGAAGAAATCCTGGACAATATCTACCAGGATTTTCACGATCTGATCCCCTACCAACGCATCGGGGTCGCGTTTATTGCCGATGACGGCGTGATGGTGCGATCCCATTGGGTCCAGTCGGACCAGCCTGTCATTCGGCTGAAGGATGGTTATACGGCGCCGCTGGCGGGCAGCAGCCTGGAAACGATCATCCAAACCGGTCAGCCGCGCATTCTCAATGATCTGCGCGCGTACTTGCGCCAGAAACCGGCGTCGAAATCCACTCGCCTGATCGTTGATGAAGGGTTTCAGTCGTCATTGACATGCCCCCTGATCGCCAACAACGAACCCATCGGCTTTATCTTCTTCTCGAGCATCGAGCCACACATCTATGACCGGGCACACATCAACAGCTTCCAGCGCATTGCCGGGCAGTTGTCAGTGGCGGTGGAAAAAGGCCGTCTGGTATCAGAACTGGCCCACCAGAACCAGGCCATCGAAGCCCAGAACAACGAACTCATCCAGCTGAGCGAACTAAAAAACACATTTTTGGGCATTGCCGCCCACGATCTCCGCAGCCCATTGGGGACGATTCAGATGGGGATTCACCTGATGCAAGACCCCAGTATTGACCTGTCGGGTGAAGAACTGCACCTCATCCTACACGACATGGGGTTGCAGACAAGCCATATGCTGCGGTTGATTAACGAACTGCTAGACGTGACGCAGATCGAAGCCGGGCAGCTTGAGCTGGAACGCGAAGCGATTGACCTGGGTGCATTTTTGCACGAAGCCGTTAGCAGACATGCCCAGCTTGCACAACCCAAGGGCACACAAGTGTTGTTTGATAACCAGCACCCGACAGACGATGCGGAACACGCCATCGTCATGGCCGATCCCCAGCGACTGCGGCAAGTGATCGACAACCTCCTGTCGAACGCTGTCAAGTTTTCGCCGCCAGACAGCACCGTGCGAGTATTTGCAGAAAAGGCCCACGACCAGTGGCGTATCGATGTTGCAGACGAAGGACCCGGCATCCGGCCCGAAGAACGCGAGCATCTGTTTCAAGACTTTGCCAAACTGTCGGCGCGGCCCACCGGCGGCGAACCCAGCACCGGCCTCGGACTGGCTATCACACGACGCATTGTGGAAGCGCACGGTGGCATCATCGACGTCGATTCACAACCCGGCGCAGGCACGGTATTCTGGTTTACACTGCCCACATAACAGGACAGTCAGACACGGGCACACCAGCCTATCTTCCCTGGCACAGCATCCGTTCAAACAGCGCATAGACCCCGGCAGTATCCACGCGGGTGACGAGGTGGGTGTTCGGCGCGCGGTCCAGCTTATCGGGATAGTCGATCACGGTTTGCCCGCGCGTGTACTGCCCCTGAAGCTCCACTGTCACATACCGAAACTCGCTGGCCAGCACCAGGCCCGGTTGGAGTGTCACCGCCATCGCGAGCGGATCGGGCAGCAGGAAAAACTCGCGCAGCCCGGTGTTACGAAAGTACGTGGTAACCGCCCGCGTGATGGTGCGGAAAAAGTACCCGGCAGGGGTATCGATGGCCGCCAGAGTATCGTAGGCATCCCAGGTGAAACCGTGCGCCCAGGTTGTCTCCCAGGACAGCATGGTGGCCGTTTCAAATGCTGCCAGCACGATCAGGGCTGCTTCTGGATCACAGTTCACATTAAACTCGGCGGTGACGTAACGCGTGTTGCCGCGCGCCGCAAGGGTGCCCCCCATAAACGCCAATGCTTTGAGCTTGAGCGGGAATTCGGGATCGAGTTTGCAGGCCAGCGCGATATTCGTCAGCGGTCCTAGCGCGACACAGGTCAGTTCACCGGGGGCCGCATCCGCCAGCCGCACCAGCGCCAGCGCTGCATGTTCCGCTTCGACCTGGCGCGTGACCGGCAGGCGGGGGGCATAGTCGCCCAATCCATCCGCACCGTGCACACGTACCTCTGGCTCCCAAAAGCCTGGCAGCAGCGGCCCCTCCGCGCCCGAATATACCGGGATATCCGCACCCAACAGGTCCAACACAGTAAACACATTCCGGTTGACCTGCTCGACGTGCACATTGCCCGTCACCGTCGTAATCGCTTCCACCATCACGCCCGGATGTGCGAGCGCCAGCATAATCGCCTGCGCATCATCGACCCCGGCATCCGTATCAATCAGCAGCCGCATTGTTCACCCCTTTTTGGCCCAATGAGGAGAATACCCCTTCCAACCTTACCCGCATCCGGGTCTGCCAGCAAATGTGCAGCCAACCCGCCACCGCCAGGCGTCCCCGCACCCCACTGGAACCGGTATAATCTGGGTGATTCAGATAACGCCAGCCTAACTTGTCAACCGGAATCATACACTAAAGGAAAACAGGGAATGAACACTGCTCTACGCCTATCGGACGAAGTCGCCGCCGCGATCATGGCCGGATCGCCGGTGGTCGCGCTGGAGTCAACGCTGATCACACACGGCCTGCCCTATCCGACCAACGTCGAGACGGCGCTGGCGCTGGAAGCCACCATCCGCGCCGCCGACGCTGTCCCCGCCACCATTGCCGTGATCAAGGGCCGAATCACGGTTGGCATCAGCCAGCAAGAAATTGAACTGCTGGCAGGCTTGGGCCAGGACGAAGCTAACAATGGGGTCCGCAAGTGCTCACGGCGGGACTTGCCCATCGCCGTCGGGCTGCGGCAGCATGGCGCAACCACCGTCGCCGGGACGATGATCGTGGCCCACATGGCCGGGCTCAAGGTGTTTGCCACCGGCGGCATTGGTGGCGTACATCGTGGGCACCCACACGACATTTCCGCCGATCTGATTGAATTGGGGCGCACGCCGATCACGGTGGTGTGTGCCGGGGCCAAGTCGATCCTCGACCTGCCGCTGACGCTGGAAGTGCTGGAAACGCAGGGGGTGCCGGTCCTGGGTTTTGGAACGGATACGCTGCCCGCCTTCTTCAGCCGGACTAGCGGGCTGCCCATCGACCAGCGCGTGGATACACCGGAACAGGTGGCCGCCATCGCCCACACCCGCGACCAACTTGGCCTGGGACACGGCACGCTAGTTACGGTCCCGGTGCCGGAAGCGGATGCGCTTCCCGTTGATGTAGCTGAAGCCGCTATCAACGGCGCGCTGCGCCTGGCTGCCGAAGCGGGAGTCACCGGCAAAGACGTGACGCCGTTTGTGCTGGCCAAAGTGCTGGAGTTGACCGGCGGGCGTTCGCAGACGGCCAATATCGCGGCCCTCAAGCACAATGCCCACGTCGCGGCCCAGATCGCGCGGGCAGCGGCGGGAATGCCTGCCGCCTGAACACACGTGATCCAAAATCACGAATTGGCAGTAGACAGAGTCATATGTGATCTTATACACTGAAAAAGGCTATCCGTGCGACTACACCGAAATCTATGACTCTGCGCTACGACTTTGTGGGTGTGGGCGGCTTGGCGTATGACCTGGTGCTGCGCGTCGAGAGCCTGCCCATCGCTGATGAAAAATACATGGCCCGCCTGATCGGGAAGTTTCCGGGCGGGTTCATCGCCAATGCCACCTGCGCTGCCGCCCATCTTGGCCTGCGAACGGGGTATGCGGGTTGGGTGGGCGCGGATACCGAAGGTGATATGCTGCACAACGATTTTGTGCAACGCGGCGTGGACCCGGCGGGCCTTGTTCATGTGGCGGGGCATTCCACTCCGTTTACGGTGGTGCTAAGCGAACCCGGCGGACAGCGCGCCATCCTCATCCCCCACTCCCCCCTGTTCGAACTGCCGCTGACTAACCCCCAACTCGCCCTGGTGGAGCAAGCGCGCGCCGTGCTGACCTTCCCGCGTGACCTGGAATGGTTTAGCAAGCTGCGCCGGTATACCCTGCAAGGGGGCGGCATCATTGCGCTGGACATCGAGAACACGGTGCCGATGCAAGGGCACGCGCTGCGGCAGGCAATCCGCCTGTCGGAGATCGTGTTCCTCAAGCACAGCAGCCTGCCGGAAATCGGGATATATGCGCTGCCGGACCTGGTTTCGCCGGGGCAGTGGCTCACGCTCTCGTCGGGCAGCAGCGGTGTGTACGGGATTGCGCACGGCATGTTGTCACCGGTGTTCCAGCCCGTGCTGCCGGTAGACGCCGTCGATACCACCGGGGCAGGCGATTGTTTCCACGCGGCGTTGATCACGGCCCGGCTGGAAGGCGCGACATTGGTCGAAGGACTGCGCTTTGCCACCGCCGCCGCTGCCCTCAAGGTCCAACACCGGGGACCGCGCACCGGGCTGCCCACGCGCGCCGAAGTCGAGGCGATGCTGGCGTAGGTTTTCCGGTGGATTTCCGCCAGGCACCGTTTTCCGATAGAATGACGACTGAAAGAGTGGTGAGGGAAATTATCCACCCAGGCATGGTGGGGCCTGTAATTGTCCACTGCGCATTTGCAAGTTTAATGAGGAGAGAGTAACCAGATGTTTAAGCAACGATGGATGCTGGCCTGCGTGCTGGGCTTGCTGCTGGCGGGCCTGGTGCTGCCGGCGCAGGCGCAAGGCGGTTCGCAAGTCGAGTTTGTTGCCTTCAACAGCGACAATATCATGGTGGCCGGCGCAGGTAGCAACGTGGCACCGGCCACCATACCGCCCGGTTTCCAGGTAACGGGCGGCCCAACCACCTGGACGCCGGACGGCAGCCAGTTTTTGTTCACGGCGCTGAACCTGAACGAAATCGCTGCCCCCTACGTGATGCTGTCCAACGGGCCCAATACAGAAGCAGCCCCTGTCGCGGGCGACGTGATGACCGCGTTTCCGTTCGCGTTCACAGCCTCCGGCGAACTGGTGTACACCGCGCGCACCGGGCAGATGGTGGCCGCTGAGGGGCCGGGCGGCGAGATGATCAACGTGATGCAGTTGGCCTTGAACCCGGTCGGCACGCCAGAACTGATCGGCAGCTTTGTGTGGGGCGTTGGCTGCGGGGGCGGTGGCAACATCCCGGCTATGTGGCGGCTGAGCAGCGAGTGGCAGGCCGGTCCAGGCGGCAGCCCCATGATCCTGGCCGTGACACCCTATGGCATCGTGCACAGCACCAACTGCGGTGGGCGCGGCGTGGCCCTGTTCGATTTCGCCACCACGACCGACACCGTCATCGACGCCGAGCTTGGTTGGGTGGCAGTATCGCCGGACGGCGAACAATTGGCCGGTGTTCGGGTTCACTATGACACGGACGGAACCGCAACCCGCGAACTGGTGCTGGTCAACCTGTCGAACCTGGTTTCGACCGTGCAGCCAACACCTGGTATGCCCCAGGTGGTGACATGGAGCGCAGCGCCAGACAGCACCAACCTGTACTTCACGGTCGTCGAAGAAACCGCTCGCTTCCCGGCTGATGCCGAACAGCAGCAGCGAATGAGTGAAGCGTTGGATTATATGGAGCCGACAACGCTGCCGATCAATACCGTCACCGTCTACCAGCAAAACATCGTGACGACAGAAACGATTCCGGTGCACCAGATCGAAGCCTATGCCATTGGCCGCCTGCACGTTTTGTCGGACGAAAGCGGGCTGGTCTTCAGCGTTATCCCCAGCCTGGATACGTGGGGCAACCTGGTGCTGACCGGTGGGATCGACCCCTGGGATAGCGAGATGGGACTGTCCGTCACACTCGTGGAACTGCACCACCTGAACCTGGCAGACGGCAGCGTCAGCCTGTTGGGGACCGACCTGAACCAGTCCGTCATCAAACCGGTGCAATAAATCGCGGAGTACGTAATCGCGCGCAGTTGCAGGTAGTGTATAATCGAGCAGGGATGCCAACCAGCATCCCTGTGTTGTTTTTTCGCACATCGCTTTTGGAGACCGGCTCTTTTTCCCAGGCAACACGCGGACAAACCTCATGACCGTACAATGGGTCACTTTTGGCATTATTGTTGACGACATCGTGTATCCCGACGGGCGCACGCGGATGGGCGTGCTGGGCGGCGGCGGTCCCCAGACGGCGTGGGGCATGGCGGCAGCGCTCGGTACGGGTGACGCGGTGGGGCTGGTCGCGGGCATTGGGGATGACCTGGACGACAGCGTCCTGGCCCCGCTGCACGTTGCCAGAATCGACCTGGCCGGGCTGCGCCACACCGACCTGCCCACCCCGCGCGCCTGGCAAATCCTCGAATGGGATGGGCGGGTGATCCATCTGTGGCGCGTGGACCCGGCCCAGACGCTGGGCGAACAGTTGGCGCGCAACCGGGACGTGCTGCCCCCCACATACCGGGCTGCGCGTGGCTTCCACTGGGGCGTGCATCCTGCCGAGCCGGGATCGCTGGCTTTTGCGCGCGACCTGCGTGCAGCAGGGCACCTCGTCAGCCTGGAAGCGTTCCGTGCGCCACAGTTTCCGCTGGCTGACGATGAGCTGCGCGCCCTGCTGGAGGCCTGCGACGTGTTCTCGCCTAACCTGCACGAAGCGGTGGGCATCACCGGGCAGCACGACTACCGCGCGATGCTGGCGCGCTTGCGCGACTGTGGTGGCCAGACGGTGGCCGTGCGGCGCGGCGCAGACGGCGCAGACGTGTGGGATATGCCTGCCGGGCAGGGAGTCCACGTCCCGGCAGTGCTCACGCAGACGGCAGACGAAGTCGGCGCGGGGAATGCGTTTTGTGGGGCGCTGCTGGCCCGGTTGGATGCAGGGCTGGAAACTGCCGCTGCCCACGCCAGCGCCGCCGCATCGTACCTGCTGGAACAGGTCGGACTGCCGGAAACGCTGCCTGACCCTGCCGAGTATGCGCGCCGGGTGGACTCTGCACGCGCCGGGCAGCAAGCGCTGACGTGGAATACAATGCGCTAAAGGGTAATGACCTTTTCGGCCTGCCACTGTGCTTCAATAATGTCGCCCATGCCGCCCACCATCCCGACCTGGACATCGTCAACCAAGCCCAGATGGTTCAGGCAGGTGTTGCACACCACCAGGTGCACGCCCTGCGCTTGCAGCTCGCGCAGAACCTCGATCACGGGCGATCCGCTGCATACCAGCCTGACACCGTCGGCATAAAAACATATCGCCGCCGGGAGCTTATGATCATCCAGCAGCAATTGGAAATATTTGGCGATCAGTTTATGCTGGAGTTCCGGGTCGGATTTGCCCATTCCGTCATTGGTCACCAGGATCACAGTTTGGGATGCGGCGCTGGGTGCATTCACGGCAAAAATACCTTTCTGTGCTAAAACCATACCAGGTAGAGATTGTGCAGCCCAAGTCTGCCTGATCGCCTGACAGATGACAAATTGAGCGTGTATTGAACGTGTACGATTCGTCCCAGCATGTGCCCCATACCGCCACCCACATCATCCGCGCTATGACGTTGGATGACATCGAAGCCGTGGGCCGCATCGACCGCGACGCCTTCGACCAGGTGCGCCGCGTGCAGCGCAGCCTGCCCCACCCGCTGCTAGTCCGCACGCCGGAGAACCTGCACGCCGCTTTCAATCGGCCCCACGCCGGCATCGTGATCGAGTGGCCGCTGGGGCGCGTGGTGGGCTACTGCTTCACACATGTGTGGGGCTCGTTGGGCTGGTTAGGGACGTTGGGCGTCACCCCGCGCAGCCAAGGTCTGGGATTGGGACAGGCCGTGATCGCTGCCGGGTTGGCGGCGCTGCGCGCGGCAGGGTGCTGCATCCTGGCGTTGGAGACCATGCCCGACAGCGGTAAAAACCTGGCGCTGTATACCCGGCAGGGGCTAGAAGCGCGCTACATGACCGTGCTGTGCCAGGGCGCGCCCCGTGCCGCCCGCCAGACGACATTCGAGCACTGGCAGCCCGGCGATGATCAGCTTGACCACAGTCTGCGCGAGATCGCGGGGAACCTGCTGCCCGGCCTTGATCCCACACCAGCCGCGCGTTGGCTGATGCGGGAGGAAGGCGGGACCACATTATTCTGGCACGAAGCGGGAACACCCGTGGCGTTCGCTGTACTGCGCACCCAGGCGCGCCGCCAGGGGAGCTATCAGTCTTACGTAACCGTCGAAGTGGCGGGCTGCCATCCTGAATACACAGCTGAATGGCCGCGCTACCTGGCCGAAATCCATGCGTATGGCCGCACCCAGGGCAAGATGGGCCTGGTACTGCCAGTGAATGCGCGCCAGGTTGATCTGCTACGCGAAGTATTGGATTTGCGTCTGGAGATTGTGCACACTCGCGTGCGTATGGTTACCGGTGATGCGCTGGGATCGCCGGCTGCCCGGTTGGTGCTGACGCTGGCCATGTAGGCTAACCTCACGTGTTTTCAAGTGGCTTTTTGACGGTTAACGCTGTAGTTCAGATACATTGCCCTGTTACATGGAAGGAAAAAGGAATATGCACCGTCGCGTAATGTTACCGTTGGCGCTCATTATGGCGCTGAGTATCGCTGTGCTGCCCGGTGGGATTGTGCCATCCAGTGCCCAGGGCACAGGCACCGGGCCGCGCACCATCACCGGCAGCTATACCCTCACCAACCCGATCTATCCCCTGATTGGGGCCGATGTTGATGTTGTGCTCTACGAACTGACTGGGAACGTGCTGTTTGACTACAACTTCTATCCCCCGGTCGAAGGACAGGTCTCCGGGCAAATCGCGGGCAACATTGCCAGCGGCAACTATACGCTTACGCTCCCCGAAACGCCACAAGGTACATCCCTCGATTTTGACGGCGACCCCGCCACCCCACCCGCCGTGCAGGTGTTCGCCATCGCCAATTACATCGAATACCTGGGCGAGCTGGACATGGTCGATCCGGGAGAGTCCCCGTTGGTGGCCTCGGTCTACATCGACCCACTGGGGTACGCCATCACGCACGGCACCGTGCTGGTGTGGTCAGCCCAGGACGGCGAAGCATTCCCTGGCAGCCTAGGGCCGGATGGTGCATTGTTCACCAGCGACGACACGCTGCTGACATTGCCCGCCGGGTGGAGCGTCATCGACCTGAGCAGCGACCCGTTCACCATCATCCGCGATGAAACGGTAGATATGCCGCTGCTCGAAAGCCTGGGTGAGTTGAAAAACTATTCGGCAGAAGACCCAGTCACAGCCTGGAACATGCTGTTTGAGCGCATTCGAGAAACATACCCGATGGCCGAAGACAAAAACATCGACTGGGATGCGCTCTATGCCGACATCACCCCCCGCGTCGAAGCCGCCGAATCTACGTTAGACTACCATCTGGCGATTGCGCGCCTGGGCGCGTATATCCCTGATGGCCACCTGAGTTATTTCTCGGTGGATGTGGCCCAGGCTTTCCTACTGGGCGGCGTGGGTATCGGCCAGATGGTGGTCACGGACGACAAAGAGATCGTGATTACCAACATCCAACCGGGCCTGCCCGCTGAAGCTGCCGGGATCGTAGAAGGCGATGTCCTGGTGGAGGTAGACGGCACACCCGCCCTCCGATTCCTGGAGCAAACTCCGCTGCTGATCGCCAGTGCATCCACACCACACAGCGTAACCTACTGGCGGGCAGCCACTATGCTGCTGGGTCCCATCGGCTCGCGGGTTGAGATCACGGTGCGCCAGGCCAACGGCGCGGAACGCACTACCACGCTCGTTCGGGAACCTGACGTCTCCGCGCTGATGCTGGCGGCAACTCCCGAAGACAGCGGGGCTCGTGTCATCGAGGGACGGTTGCTTGATTCGGGGGTGGGCTATATTGCCGTGCGTGACTTCGCCGCTGATGTCAGCCTGGCCGACGCGTGGTTTGAGCAGGAACTGCAAGCCCTGATCGACGCGGGTGCGACCGGGATCATCCTCGATTTGCGCTTTAATACCGGCGGGCTGGTAGACCTGGCAATGGCTATCGCCGGGCGGTTCTTCCCAGAACCGGTGCGGATCGGTGACCTGTATTATGCTGACGGCGATGGTGGCTTTGCCTACCGGGGCTATATCGAAACGCTGGCCTACGCCCCATACTATGATGGGCCGGTGGTGGTGCTGGTCGATGAGATGACGACCAGCGCCGGAGAGTTGTTTGCCTATTCCATGACGCTGGACGACCGCGCCATTGTGGTGGGGCATACGCCTACCAATGGCTCAACGGGCGAAATCAGCGACGGGCAGTATGTGCTGCCAGGTGACCTCAGTCTGCAGATTCCCACCGGGCGCATTGCTGACCCGGACGGCGGAGCTACGCTGATTGAGGGCACAGGCGTCCAACCAGACATCGTGGTGCCTCGCACGCGCGCCAGCCTGCTCTCACCCGCAGACGAGGTGTTGGAAGCAGCGGAAGCAGCGCTCCTGGCCCAATAGCGATAACTGTTTGGAGTCGGTTTTGCGAAAAACAATGAGGGGGTGTATCACTCAAGCGGTCTGTGATACACCCCCCATCTGGTTCATCCGGCAGCATACACTACCCCTCGGCCAACATGCGTTGGATTTTCAGCGCCAGTTGCAGATTCAAGCGCACGTTGGAATCGTCCATATCCAGTTGGATGATCTCTGTGATGCGCCCCAACCGGTAAACTAGCGTGTTGCGGTGAATGTTCAGCACATGGGCGGTGCGCGCCATGTTGCCGTTGTTAGCGAAATAGGCCCGCAGCGTGGGCAGCAGGTCGGTGTGGTGCCGCTCGTCGTACTCGATTAACGGCGACAGCCAGCGATCACAGAAGATGGCTAACAGCCCCGGGTCATCAATGCCCAGCAGCAGTTCATACAGGCTGGAATCGCCGAAGAACATGACCTCCGACTCGCTCCAGAGCTGCTCCGAAAGCGTCAGGGCTTGTTTGGCCTGCTCCACCGAGAGTCGCAGCGCCGTCAATCCATTGCCAGGCCGTCCCACCCCAACCATGATCGTTTCGTCGGGTGCGGAGAGCGTCAGCGCAGCGTGCAGCAAGTCCACAACTTGTTTAAGGCGCTGGGTTTGTTGAGGTTCTTCCAGCGGGAAAAGCAGCACGGCGAAATCACTGTGCTGGCCGACCGGGGCATGAATCCGGCGCTGGCGCATTTCCGCCTTGATGAGCTTGACCAGGTGATCGGGAGGCAGCGTTTCCGCGTTGTGGCCATCTTCTAGCACTGCCTGGAACAACACAGCCGCATACCACAACTCTGGCTGGTAGCAGTCCTTTTCGGCCCGCAGTGTCATCAACGCATCGTCCACCACTGCGCTGTCCAGCCAGTCCGCGATCCAGTCGCGGGCATGAGCCGGGGCATCCACGTCGGCCTCGCTCGTCATCTGCCGGGACAGTTCCTGGGCCAGCGTGGGCACACTGTACTTCAGCCCGATCAGGTCAAATTCGTCCGGGGGGTGGTTGGTGGTCAGCACGGTCAGGTAGCCCCACAAGCGGTTTTTGTAGACCAGTGGCGCGGTCAGACCATCGGGCCCTTCGATCACCACTGGGCTGTCTTCGGCCAGCGCGCGGTTCTCGATGTTGAGCTTGCGAATAAACGCCATGCCCTGTCCGTTGTCGAACACGCCCAGGGGCTGGTCCTCGCGCGAAACAGGCAGTCCCCGGCTGATGACCTGGCCATTGCGGTTGAGGATCGCCACCGGATGGTCCAGCATCCGCGCCAGCGCATTCAGCATCGTGGTTAACCCGCGATAGCTGGCCGCATGACGCTGCAAACTCTGTTGCAGTTCAAAAGCACGATGAGTCAATTGGGCCTGGGGATTGGTTAGCAGGCGCTGCACGGCGCGGCCCACCTGTGGCAAGGCAGCCCGTTCCGGCAGCGCAATCAACGGAAAATCGTTGGCGCTGGCTACGCGCTTGGCCTGAGGCGTAATCGTGCCCTGGATACCAACCGCGCTAGCCTGGGTGTGCGTCAACTCCTCGACCACCGCTTCCAATGCCAGTGGCTGCTGGTAATTGGCGAGCGTGTTGGTAGACAGCAGCACCAGGTCACCGCCCTGGATGTCGGCGTAAATGGGCGGGCGGGCACGCAAATGACATACCCAGTTGACGGCTGTTTCCGAGGGACCAGTGAACTGCCGACTCCCAATTGGCAACGCCAACTTGAGCAACGTTCTGATATCTGTGAAAGCTGATGAAACCTCCATAATGCCTTCTCCCCCTACTATGCCAGTAGATAACGGCATTTTCCATTGTAGGGAGTGTGGCGGCGCTTGTCTTCAGGCATGTTTTATAAGATTCTGACGAAGGTCATTGTGCAACTTGCACAGGTTTTGGCCGTTTGCTTGGATATTTCGGCATTTGCTGCCCGGCACCAGGACCAAATGGGGACTTGTGTATACGCGCTAAATACGTGAAAATAGGGTATAAACGCGCCTTGACTGGCTGGAGAAACATCTTGCAGTATGGTAAAATAAGATACTATAAATGTCAATATTAAACTGGGAGATGCCATGAGTTTGCTGCTTGTTGACGACGAAATACCGTTGCTCGAGTCGCTCACATTGGTGCTGCAACTGGAAGGATACCAGGTGCAGGGGGCAACCTGTGGGCGGGATGCGCTCACTTATATGGCCATCGACCCTCCCGACCTGGTGGTCCTGGACTTGAGCATGCCGGATATCAGCGGTTGGGAGGTGCTGGCCACTATGCGCGCTGATGCAGAGCTGCAGCATATCCCGGTAGTGATTCTTACTGCAAACTGTGATGACCACACCCGGCGGCGGGTGTTCGAACACGACCGGACAGACCTGATCACCAAACCGGCTGATATCCCGGAGTTGATCAAAGTGATCCAGCAAGCACTCGACGGCAAATAATCGCCCCCTGTCGCTTACCGTTTGGCAGCCGGTGGGTGATCGTCTTGGACAAGGCTATACGAACTCGCTATAATGCGCCCGCTTGAAACATCGAGCGGGCTTTTCTATTTTGAGGTATTGCATGGCCGAACACCCAACTGATCCGAATGTTGAATCATCTCCCCTGCTTCCCGGGCAGCCCGATACACCCGATACAGACGACGAAGGGCAGGCAACACAAGCATCGACGGAGTGGGAAACCCGGCCATTCATTGACGAACCGCCGGTTGAGGGTGAAGATACACGGCCCCAAGAACCAGCCAGCGAGTTGCCCCCGGAGCAAGTGGTCGGTTCCCGGCGACCACCCTATCCCCCGCCACAGCCGCCAGGGGGACGCCAGCGGTCCCGCGTCTTGCTCACGTTGCTTGTGTTGCTGAGTACAACCTGCCTGTGCATCACCCTGTTGGGGATTTCTGGCCTGGCGGGGTACCGCGATGGCCTGGCCACCAATGACCACCACAACACCCAGACGATGGCTGCCGAAGTCGCTTTTCAATACAACCTGGGAGTCGCCCAGATGCAGTCAGGCACACCAGGCGCCGCGGACCGCTTTGAGTGGATAATCACCACCGCGATGCCTAACTCTTCCTCGCAGTACGTCATCGAAAGCACCAAGTTGTGGTCAACCGCGATCTATCTTGATGAAATCACAAGTATCCTCAGCAACCAGTACTACGAAGCACAACGCGCGCTGGCCCAAAGCCAACCCGAGGTAGCCTACATCCGGTTGAAGTGGATCGTTGATCACGCCCCACCCGGCTCAGAGATTGAGATTGAGAGCACGAGGTTGTTGGCACAGATTGAGACCCAGTTGTTGGCGGACGAGGTAGCGACCCAATACTGGCAGGGCAGGATCGAAATCGAGAGCGGTAACCCCGCCACCGCCGCCGCTCGCTATGAATGGATTGTAGCAACGGTTCAAGCGCCGACCGAGATCGGACTTGACAGCGTCACACGATGGGCGCTGGCCCAAACCGCCGCCGCACAAGCTGCATCACCCCTGGCTCCACCGCTGGGTGCGACACCATCGCCCGGTGAGATGGAGACAACTCCTCCGCTGTCGCCTGCTGCCTCCGTTTTGACAGTGACTGCGCCCCCCGAAACCCCGTTGCCGGCAACTGTGCTGTCCGAAACCGAAGAAGCAGCACCCGGCACCGCCACGTCTGATCCGCTTGACCCAGACCGGCTGTACCAGCAAGCGAACACGTCCATGATGTTTGCCGATTACGAAGACGCGCTCGCTACGCTGGAGACATTGCAGCGGCTCTATCCTGACTTCCGCCAAACCGAAGTAGAGACGATGTACCTCGAAGCGCTGATCAATCAGGCCGAAATCTACCTGCGGGATCAAAACGTAGATGGGGGAGATATGCTGATGAGGGGGGTTCGGTTGGCGCAGCAAGCCGCCGAGTTAGGAGATAGCAGCCTGTTGTTTGATGCGAATTTCGCCGAGAGCTATCTCAACGCGCGGAGTTATATCAATGGGGGCCTGTATGCGGAGGCATTGCCGATTCTGATACAACTATGCGAATGGAACTGTGATTGGACCTATAACGGCGTCAGTGTCCGTGACCTGCTAGAGCGGGCACAGTCCGGTTCCTAGTTTGCAGACAGCAAATCTTGCACAATATCCAGAAAGTCGTTGGGCATCACAGGCTTAGACACCCAGCAGTCGATGCCCATCGCCTCGATTTCGGGCACCTGGTTGGGGCGCGCCGTCAGGATCATGACCTTCATCACGTCTAGCCGGGGGATGCTGCGCACATACTGCAACACGTCAAAACCGGAGATTTCCGGCATAGCCAGGTCCAGGATTAGGAGATCGGGCGTTTCCTGGTCCAACAGGTCCATCGCAATTGATCCGTTCCGGGCCTGAAGGATGCGGCAGTTCAACCGCTCGACCAAACCTGAAAACAGCCGGAGCAAGCCTGGCTCATCGTCTACAATCAACACCATCGGTTCAGACACAGCAGTTCGCTTCCCTTTTGCCACAACCGACCTCAATATTACCCTCTCGGCCAACATTGTCCAACTGGTTTTGATTTGAGTATTCTAACGCGATCATGTCGGTCACTGTGCCTGTGCGTGCCAGACTGCCTGGCAACACCAGATTACAGATAGAAATCGGCCAGCAGCCAGCGAACCTTCTCTAAAAACTCGTCGTGGGAAATTGGTTTCGCCATCCAATCATCTACGCCCACCGCCACAGCCGCCTGCAAGGCGTTGGGCCGTGCCGTCAGGATCATGACCTTCATCGTGTCAAAGCGCGGGTCGCTGCGCACATGCTCCAGGACATCCTCACCACGCACGCCCGGCATCGCCAGGTCCAACAGCAGCAGATCGGGCACTTCCTCGTCCAGCACATCGAGCGCTTGCGCACCGCCATTCGCCATAATCACATCAGCTTCCAACACCCCAAGCAGGCGTGACAGCAGCTTGAGTAAGTTGACGTCGTCATCGACAATCAGAATAACAGGCGTTGCCATGGCACACCCTACCTACTCTCACCGGCAGACTGCCGGTGCATTCTTCAGGATGGTGTGATGGATCGCAGCACAGCCCGTACCGGACTACCGCACACACCGGTCAGCTTTAAGGGCAGTGCGATCAACTCGTACACGCCGTCGGGCACCCCCGTCAAACAGAGCATCTCCAGGTTAACCATCCCATGCTGCAACAACCGGTGGTGGCCGGGCAAGTCTTTGCTATCAACATGATCAACAGATGGTGAGTCCAACCCCAGCAGCACCACCCCGCGTGCGGCCAGCCAGTCGATCAAGTCCACCGATGGGTACGGGAAGTCCTGCGGCCATTCGTCGCCGGCCCGCTCGCTGACCCAGGTGTGAATCAGCAGACGCTGGACACCGCTCAAATCATGGCTGTCAAAATCGGAGGGGAAAATGGCACCAGACTGCCGTGTAATGGTCACAACATGGGCCGGGCCAAAGTATTTTTCGAGTGGCAAGGCCGCCGGATACTCACCGCCATCAACGATATGATAGGGTGCATCCGCGTGCGTGCCGGTATGGGCACTCAGCGTCAAGGTGGTCAGGTTAACCGCAAACCCATCCGCTTTGCGCATGATGTGCTCGTAGCCAAAAGGAGTGTCACCTGGCCAGACTGCTAGTGATGGCGCAATGGGCCAGGTAATGTCGTAAATCGGTTCCATATCCCCGCCAATCAACAATCCAACATCTACACTGCCTGCTCTTAGTTTACCGCCGACTGCTGCTATGTCACAAATGAACGGCGACCGGCATGTTTCTGCCAGGCGTCGCTGTCCACAATCGCCTGTATCTCGACTATAACCTGGCGGACTTCATCATCGGAATTGTAGAAGTGCGGCGAAACCCGGATCCCTGCCCCCGAACGGTAGTCGATCAGAATGTTGCGCGCGATCAGTTCCCGCGAGACTTCGTAAGCGTGCGGCGGGTTGATCGTTACCGTGCCGCCGCGCTCGTCTGGATCACAGGGAGAGTTCACGTCATACCCGGCAGCTTCCGCCAGTTCGATTAGCATAGCTGTTTGCCGCATGGACTTCTGGCGAATCTGCTCGACACTGACCTGAGCAATGATCTCGATACCGGGCCGGTTGGCATACAGGCTGGGAATCGCAGGCGTGCCGTTCAACAGCCGGAACGCATCGTCCCGGAAATCCAACTCCCCCACCTCGAAATCGAAGGGGCGTTGGTGCGCCATCCATCCGGTTAGCCCTGGTTCGAATGTGCGCAGGTAGTCCTCACGCGTATACAGGAACACGCCGCCCGGCCCGCCGCACATCCATTTCAGCACGCCGCCCAGGTAGAAATCGACGTTCAGGTCGGTCACATCCACCGGCACAATCCCCGCCGCGTGATACCCATCCAGAATAACCACCGCGCCCACCGCGTGCGCCTTCTCGATAATGGCTTTGACATCGAGGATATACGCGCTGCGGAACAGGACGTGGCTGATGGGCACCAGCAGCGTGCGTTCGTCGATGGCGTCGATAATCTTGTCCACCGGCACGCTGATTCCGCCGTCTTCGCTCGCGACCATGTGCAGTTCGATGTGCGGCGGCAGCATCCCGCGCAGCACGTAGTAGACCGAGGGGAAGATGCCGCCCTCGATCACCACCTTGTTGCGTGGGCCGTCGTAATCGAAGCCGCTGAGCAAAATGCCCTGGGCCAGCGAAACGTTCTGGTGCATCGAGACGCTGCTGGGCGGGGCACCGATGATGCCGGCCACCTGGTTGCCGATCTCAATGTTCATATCCCACCAGCCTTCGCCCCAGGACCGGATGCCGCGTCCGGCCCACATATCGGCATAGGCTTGCAGGTTATCGTAGACCGCGCGCGGCATTGCCCCCAAAGAGTTGTTGATCAGATACGTTGTCGTGCTGAGAATGGGAAATTCGTCGCGCCAGGCAAGCAAAGGGTCTTGAAGGTTAGGGGTGTTTGTTGTCATGGTTTCTTTGTATTCTGAACAATTCAATCAATGTATATAGTGTAAACAAAGCCTTGTGAATAAACCAAGTGAGTTTTGTACCACATTCGGGCTAAGTTGGCATGTTTTCCACCCGCCGCCAATCTCGGCTTAATTACCTGCGCTATCCGGCGTCCTGGTT
Source organism: Chloroflexota bacterium (assembly GCA_010092855.1). GTDB lineage: Bacteria > Chloroflexota > Anaerolineae > Aggregatilineales > Aggregatilineaceae > TC-15. Next base: position 26,354 of record JAADYV010000139.1, read on the forward strand.
CCCAATCCACAGGTAAGGCCACGCCGCTGGTTGGCTGACCAACCCGGCCTCGACCGGAAGCTGTTGTAGTTCGAAGATCGCATTGCTCAGGCGATACGTCGTGTGATAATCCTGGCGGTGATACCCGGCTTGCCAGACATGATAAATGGCCCCGCCCCACACCGGGTTGTAGCGCAGCACTGGATCGAGGGTGTCGTCATCGGCGCGGAGGATGGCGGCCAACAGATGCGCCTGAGTGTGGGCCTTGACGCTTTCGACATACGTATCAAGCGCCTTTTCGCCAGTTGGCCCGAAGATCACGCGCAGCGCGTCCGGCAGCACCAGATACGCCCAGACTTCACCTGGAGCATCCGGCACGCAATCGTTGACTGCACCGACCACCAACCGCACCAACTGTCCATTCGCCAGCAGCGGCACATGCTCGCGCGTCGTGAAAATCACCTGGGTGTAGAATTCGGCGGGCTGCCAAGTATCCATACCTCATTTTACCGCACAAATTCCGCGCTGCAGAATGCTTAAAAAACTATTACAGTCAGGAGTCAAACACAAGTTTACATCACCGCACTTTGATACAATATCTATTGAAGTTATCAGGTATTTGAGCAAAAGGTCACACTATTATGCGAAAATCTGCATTGCTTACCGGACTACTGCTGGGTGCACTGTTCACTATCCCGCTGATCGCCATCCAGTTTTTGGGTGACCAGTGGTTTGGCGCGCCGTTTGGCCCATATGACGTGTTCGATTGGCTGGCGCGGGTGCTGCCCGGTGACATCATCGTGCGCAGCATCGAGGCGATGGTCGAACTCATCGACCGCTTCGACCTGGGCGAAACCTCGCAAGCCGCTTCCCAACTCAAGAAACTGTCGGCGCTAGGTATGTTTTTCGGCGGAGGTGCCGTAGTCGGGACCGCGCTGTCTGTGGTCCTGCGCCGTCTCAACGTGCGGCTGACCGGCTATGCGCAGGTGCTGCCCGGTCTGCTGGCGGGATTGGCGGTGGGGATGCCGCTGGTGCTCATCAGCCGGGACGTGAACTTCAGCGCCACGACCTCGCCCACTGTCAGCGCGGCGTGGCTGCTGGGGACCACATTGGTATGGGGCGCAGTGCTCAGTTGGAGCTATTACCGGCTGTTTCCGCAACCTGCTGTAGCACCAGACACCGCAGCAACTACTGCATCCGCGCCCGCCACAGAACCAGCGGCTGGTCCCCAGGTTTATGCCGAGCAGATCAACCGGCGGGAATTCCTGGTGCGAGTGGGTGGCGCAGCGGCCACCTTCACGGTGGTTGGCGCGGGAGTCGGCAAGCTGCTGCAAGAACGTGACGAACGCCAGTACCTCAAACGCATCCGGCGCAACCGCGCGGCGGCGGAAATGATGCCTAAAGACTTGCCCAACCAGGATGATCCGCTCGAACCAGCCCCCGGCACGCGACCGGAATACACGCCGCTGGAAGACCACTATCGCATCGACATCAGCCTGCGCCCGCCCGAAATCGACGAAAACGAGTATGAACTGCGCATCGAGGGTCTGGTCGAAACCCCACTGCGACTTTCCATAGACGAACTGCGCGAGAATTATGAGCCAATGGACCAGTTCATCACCTTGGCGTGCATCTCCAATCCGGTGGGTGGCAGCCTGACCAGCACCATCCTGTGGACCGGCGTTAGCCTGCGGGACGTGCTGGCAGATGCAGGACTCCAGCCCAGCGCCACCCATATCAAGATTATGTCGGCGGACCGGTTCTTCGAAACGGTAGCCCTCGATTTGATCAACGAGGACCCGCGTGTCATGTTGACCTACGACTGGGATGGCCAACCATTGCTGTACCGGCATGGCTTCCCGCTGCGTATTTACATACCCGACCTGTATGGTATGAAACAACCCAAGTGGATTGAGAGCATCGAGGTGATAGATCATGATGAAGACGGCTACTGGGTGGAACGCGGCTGGGACAAGGTCGCCCGCATGAAGGCTACCTCGGTGGTCGATGTCGCGGCAGTGGACGAGTCGGTGGTTGGGGAAGAAGGCGAGACGCTGGTCGCCATCGGCGGGATTGCGCACGCGGGCGCGCGCGGCATCTCACGGGTGGAAGTGCGCGTGGACGATGGTGATTGGGTCGAAGCCCAACTGCGCGAACCGCTCTCCGAAACGACCTGGGTCATCTGGCGCTACGACTGGCCGTTTGAGTCCGGGCGGCACACTTTTGCCGTGCGCTGTGTCGAAGGTGATGGCACGCGGCAAATCGAAGATACGCAGGGTACCTTCCCCGACGGCGCATCGGGCATCCACCGCCTCACGCGGGAGTTGTAGCTGCGCCAGGTTCCAGCACCGTTCAGGCACGAAATCAAACGACCTGCCGTTCCAGTGGTCTGATCGGCAGGTCGCTGTTTTGTGGTTCCGATATTTTTAAAGCGTCAAGTATTTGAGTCGGATCCGTTTCGTTTGTCATCGACAATTTCTCTGCATTCTACTTGACACTCTGTCGCGCAGGGCCTGCAACTGATGCCCTCGCTGCTGCGTATACATTAACAAACTTAACAAGCACAAATAGAGGGGTAATTTATGAAAGCAGTTGTTTACGAGAAATATGGTTCGCCTGATGTTTTGCAATTGCGCGATGTCCCCAAACCCGTGCCGAAGGCCGACGAAGTCCTGATCAAGGTCCACGCTACCACAGTGACCGCCGGGGATTATCGAATGCGCAAACCAGACCCCGCAGCCGCACGGTTCTACAACGGCCTGTTTCGACCAAAGAAGATCAAAATTCTCGGGTTCGAGGTCGCCGGTATCGTGGAGGAAGTCGGCGGAGATGTCACCCGCTTCAAGGTCGGTGATGCGGTGTTCGGGTCCTGCGGCATCGGATTCGGCGGCTATGCTGAGTATAAGTGTCTGCCGGTACATGGCTCCGATGAAGCCGGCTGTGTGGCCATCAAGCCGCGCAATATGTCGTATGAA
>JAADYV010000140.1 GCA_010092855.1 Chloroflexota bacterium
CCCGCTGATGAAAGCGACGACAATGCACAGCAGCAGAACGAGCGTCGGGCGGCGCAGCTCACGAAGCGCCGGGAAGACACTCTCCCGGTACCAGCGCCTAACCGTCAGCTTGCCTTCAACGCCGCGAAACCGTGCCCAGAACGTGCGCCAGACCCAGCGCAAATTGATGTGATCCAGCGCGCGCCCCAGCAGTTCCTCGCGGTTGAAGATGCGCGTCCCCATACGGATCAGCAAACCCACAGTCACCAGCAACCCCAGCATGATATACCACAGCAGGTAGCGGCGGTGCGGTTGGACCATGATGATACTTTCTAGAATGACCAGCATCGACATGGGGATAATGATAAAACTGGCCAGCAGGTTGGCAGCACGGGTCGATGTAGTCTGGCTGGAAACGACCACTGCCCCGGTCACCATCACCAACGCCTGGACCGTCGTCAGCAGCATGATCTGCACCACCAGCATCACGGGCGGACGCCACTGTTGTGAACCTAAAATCAATCCACTCATGTAGATCGTGATGCCGGTATAACTGGCCAGCAGCGGCGGCAGCATCGCGGAGAAGGTTTTGCCCAGGTACAGTTCGGTGTTGGTCAGTGGCGTAGACAGCAGCGGTTCCAGGCTGAGGCGTTCCTTTTCACCCACAAACGTTTCCAGGGCGATCACCAGCGAGATCGACACCGGGAAGAAGCCCACGATCATGGGCATGAGTGGCAGCAAAGCGGGCAGCAAATCCTCTGCACCGTTGTCCTCGAAAAAGCTGGTGAACATCTCCGTCATGGCGTTGGCCAGCAGCGGGAAGACCAGAGTCAGCAGGAAAATCGGAGCCATGATGCGCCAGTCACGCAGGCTATCGCGCACTTCGCGCCGGGTGATGATCAGCGCGTTACTCACCGTCTCCAACACAATCTCGCGGCGGCTGCGCGCTGGCATCATGTCCACGCCAGTGGGCGAAACGTTCAGCGTGTCAGTCAGCGGGGTGGTGGTCATGTGCATGCTCCTGTCCTTCGTCTTCCTCTACAATCTGCAAATAGACATCTTCCAGGTCTTGCGATACTTCGCTCAGGGTCACGATGTCTAAACCCTCACCCGATAGCCGCCGGATCACACTGGGATTGTCCCGTTGGGGAAGCGGCGTCCGGTAGCGCAGCCAGCGATCACCTTGCTCCACCACCTCCACCACGCCATCCAACGCAGAAACGGCCCCATTCAGGTGGTCGGTCAGATACAGTTCCATCAGCGGCAAGCCGACAAACCGTTCCGAAAGCTGCTTAAAGGTGCCGTTGGCGATGATGCGCCCCTTGCGAATGCCGGCGATGGTATCAGCCAGATTCTGGGCTTCGGTCAGATTGTGCGTGGTGATAGCAATAGTGCGTTCTTCGCGCCGCAGTTCTTTGATCGACTCGCGGACGAGTTTGGCGCTTTGCGGGTCCATTGCCGAGGTGGGTTCATCCAACAGCAGCACCGGTGGATCGTGTAGCATGGCGCGCACCAGGGCTAGTTTCTGTTTCATGCCCTTCGAATATTCGCCCAACCGTTTGTCCAGCGCATCCCCCAGGCCAAAATGTTCCATCAATGCCAGCGGGCGAGTGCTTCGCTTTTCGGGAGAAAGACGATACACGCGCGCAAAAAAGCTCAAATATTCAATGGCTTTCATGCGATGGTACAGGCCATGCTGCTCGGTCAGCACGCCCACCGAAGACCGGACGAGGGTCGGCTGCTCAATGACATCATAGCCTACCACCCGTGCCCAACCCGCGCTGGGCTTGAGGATGGACGTTAACATGCGCACAGTCGTCGTTTTCCCGGCCCCGTTCGGCCCCAGGATAGCGAAAATAGTCCCTGGCTCAACCGAAAAAGTGACATGGTCAACCGCCAGGAAGTCGTTGAAATACTTGGTCAGGTCGTGTGTCTCAATCATACGTTACGCCGCCTTCAGCTATGCTCTCTGCCGCTTGCGTGGTACCCGGTCGGTATCGGCTTTGCACACCATACCAACACTACCTAAATTCTATAATCAGCGCATTGCCGCCACCAATAGACGTTTGTCACAGATCGTATGAATTATTCCTGAAAAGAAAAACAGGCACAGCGAACTTGCGGCTGTACCTGTAGTTTTTGGTACCGCTTGCGGCGTACAGAGTCAGGAGGTCTGCTCCTGAGTCTGTTCCTGGGGTTCAGCCGGTTCTTCAACAGGCCCAGACTGGAAACGCTGCAACAACTCATGGCGATAGCGATAAGCCAGGAGCGCAGCAGCGAGCGCCGCCACCCCAATAGCAAACACCCGCGATACATTCACAAACCCGATCATCGTCGGCTCGAAGCGCAGGAATTCCAGCACAAAGCGCGTGAACGGGTACAGCACCAGGTAGATCAACACAAAGTCGCCGGGTTTCAAACGATCCCGGTAGCGCAGCCACAGAAACAGTAATATCCCCAGGTTGACCAGGTTCCACACCGACTCGTAGAAGAAAATGGGGTGAAACCGGTCTGCAGCCGTATAACCTGAAGGCGGATTGTCCAGCTTGAGGCCCCAGGGCAGGTCGGTGGGTTTGCCATAGAGTTCCTGGTTCACGAAGTTGCCCCAGCGCCCGATGGCCTGGCCCAGTGGCAGCGACACCGCCGCGATGTCCATCCACTGCACAACATTCAGCCTGTTTTTGCGCGCGTATATAAACAGCCCCAGCGCTCCACCAATCACGCCACCGAATACACCTAACCCCCCACTCCAGATCACCAGCGGTCCCGATTCCAGGTCGAAGGGGTGGGTCAGGTACCACTCGGTATCGTGCGCGGCGTTGACGGAGGGGAACAGGACATGCCATAGGCGCGCCCCGATGACGGCGAGAATCACCACCCAGATTAACCCATTCCATACATGTTCGGGGTCTTTGTCGTCGCGTTTGGCCAGCCACGCGACCAGCATCGCAGCAGCCAGCACGCCGCTGACGATAATTAACCCATACCAGTGAAAGATTGGGTTAATGGTCAGTCCAAATACCTCCAACGGCCCGATTTCCAGGCCGGTACGGTCAATGTGGAACAATGGTTGCCTCCTTGTACTGGAACTGTCACTCTGGATACTGGCTCAACACCTGCTTGGCATAGCGCAGGCGCTGGATAACCGTGATGTGTGAGGCCACGCCCACCAGGATCACGGCCCAGACCAATGTACCCTCGACTAGCCCAGACAGTTCGAGGATCAGGCCGGCGACCAACACCAGCAGCTTTTCCAAACGCCCGAACAGGCCAACGTTGCAGTTTTCCATGCCCGGCTTGGATTCAGCGCGGGCGCGCACATAGCTTGCCATGATCATACCGAAAAGTGCGAGCAACACCCACTCCGGTGCCACCAGGTCCGACGCCATCACCCCCCAACAGCAGCGCCATCTCCGCGTAACGATCAATGGCATGATCGAACACACCGCCGAACTGGGTCGAACGCCCCGTCGCGCGTGCCACACTGCCATCCAGCGCATCAAACAATCCCATCAGAGCGATCCCCAGCAAAGCCAGGAGCAGGTTGCGATAAGCGATCGCTACCCCGGCCCCGATTGCGCAGCCGAAGCTAATAAGCGTCAACTGGTTAGGGCTGAGGCCGATCCTGACCGTGTGTTTGCTGAGCGACTGGCCCAACGCTTCGTACCGACTGCGATTTTTCTGAAGTCGTGCCATAGTGCCTGCTTAACTTTGATAAGCTGCCAACAACTTCTGCGTTCGATGGTCGGCCTCATCCCGAGTAAGCGGGAAATCCGGCCCGGTGTTTTCCACCATGACCGACGCCACACACGATGCAAAGAAGCCCACTTCGCGCAGGTCTGCGTTCTGTTCCGAATAGCACGCCATGAACCCACCCGCGTAAGTGTCCCCTGCACCAGTCGGGTCAACCGCGTTCGTCGCATACGCCGGAATGCGGATAGTATCCCGGCCATCGTAAATCACCGATCCTTCCGCGGCGAGCGTCACAATCGCTATTTTGCAGCCCAGGTGATACAACCGCTCCGCAGCCGCCTGGGCTGCTTCTGCATTGGCAGTCGGATCGATGCCGGTGATGATGCGCGCTTCGTGTTCGTTGGCCTTGACCACATCGCACAAGGGGATGATCCGGTCGATGTCGGGGTTGCGATAGCGCTCGATGCGTCCATCATCGAGAATCCGCCGCAAACACCCCTGGGGATCAAGCAAGATCGGGGCCGGAGTAGCATCGCGCAGCCGCTCCACCAGGGAAACCGGTGTCTCGCCCAGGATGGGACCAACTAGCACAAAGGCCGCGTCTGCCACCACCGGCGGGAAATCTGGCACCGGCGGGGCAACACCGAGCACGTCTAGGGTACGGTCGCCGCGCGCATCGTAGATCAGGCTAAACCCGCCGGTCTCTTCTGTGGGATAGACTGTGTGCTGGATATCAAACCGCTGCAAATCGGCCACAAACCGGTCATGAAAATCCGAACCGACACACCCCACCAGGTACGCCGGTTTACCCAACTTGCTGACTGCCAGACACCCATTTGTCGAACAGCCAGAAAGGATGCGCGTCCCTGTGCTTACCTGAGGCGTCTGGATGAAATCGTACACCGGGTTGCCAATGCCAACGAACATGTTGTGCTCCTGGTGGGTGGTGGAAAGCGAAAGGTGAGTGCCACATGGGGCGCTTAGTATCGCGCAGCAACTGGCCCTTGTCAAGACACACGGCGTGATGTAAACTACGCTCACTTCGGGGCGTGGCGCAGTTTGGCTAGCGCGCACCGTTCGGGTCGGTGAGGTCCCCGGTTCAAATCCGGGCGCCCCGACAGCACCCCCATTCTTGAGTGGATCGGTTTCGAACCCCATCCATTACACAACCCGTTTTGGGAAAGGTTACATCTTTCCCGGCGGGTTTTGTCTTTTTACCTTAGCCAGTATCTCACTGGCGGCCAGCAAGTCCTCCTCCTCGACCACCGAGCAATACCCCCACCATGTTACCCCGGCGTGTTTTGTTTTTTTATGCCAACAGCTAATCCGCGAACTACCTGCGGCCTGGATCGACCTAATCGTCGTAATCGCTACATTTCGTCACCGGGCCCGATACGCAGCCAGGATACGGTCGATCTGGTCATTGTCCTCCGGCGGCACGAGCATCCGCCTTTTTTCCGCCTGGAACCACGCCAGCGTGCGACGAATACCTGCATAAAACGGGATGTTGGCCACGTAGTCCGGGACAAAACGCTTGATCTTGCCGTTATCAAACATCACGCTCCACATTTTGTCGCCCAGCAGCCCGGCTCCTGTGTCGGGGTCCACCCTGGCGATAAAATCGGACGAAATATGCACCAACTC
>JAADYV010000141.1 GCA_010092855.1 Chloroflexota bacterium
CCCGCCCGCCACATAGTTAGGGGCGATTCGCTCTGGAATCACCCCTGTTGTGGATCATGCGCTGATGTTACTGCTGTGGGACGATCTTGACCACGGTCACGCCGTCGCCGCCTTCTTTGTGATTCCCGCGCTCGTACTGCGTGACCAGCGGGTGGCCGTGCAGCCGGTCGCGGACCGCGCTGCGCAGCACGCCGGTGCCCTTGCCGTGAATGATGCGCACGAACGGCATCCCGGCCATATACGCCGCGTCGAGATAGTCCTCCATGTTGGGGATCGCGTCCTCGACGCGCTGGCCGCGCAGGTCGAGTTCCAGCCCTGGGGACTTGACGCTGGTCGTGGCGGTGTCTTTGCCCTGGGCCGCGCCGCGCGTCCCGATTCCGACTTCGGCGCGCTGGCGTTTTTTCTCGCGCTTGCTCTCGCTCTTGGAACGGTACGCCAGTTCGTCCAGCTTGGCACGCACGCGCAACCGGCCCACCATCACCTCGGCGTCCTGCTCGGAGAGTTCGCTGATCTGGCCTTCCGCGCCCAGCGTGGCCACCCACACCAGGTCACCCAGTCGGAACTGGTGCGGCTCGTCGTCGCCGATGCGGTCATCCCCACGTGCGACCGGTTCCGGCAGGCGCGTAAAGTTGTCGCCCAACCCGGCGGAAGCCTCTTCGATCTGCTTGATCACGTCGAGCGGCTGCCCGGCGGCTTGCAGTCGTTTGCGCAGGCGGCGGATTTCGGCGCGCAGTTCGGCCATCTCGGTGTCGGCGTCTTCGCGCGTCTGGACCAGCAGTTCACGGCGTTCGGTTTCGATGTGGTCCAGCCGCTCTTGCAGTTCCGCGCGCAGCAGTTCGGCTTCCTCGAACTTATGCCGGGCGGCTTCTTCCGTCTGCCGAATCTGGTCGCGGGTCTTGTGGATTTCGTCCAGCAGGTCATCCGCGATCAGGTCTTCTTCGGTGATCAGGCCCCGCGCGCCGGTCACGATACGCTCCGGTAGGCCCAACCGCTCGGCGATGGCCAGCGCATTCGAGCGCCCCGGCAGCCCCACGATCAGGCGATAGGTGGGCGCGAGGGTTTCCAGGTCGAATTCCACGCTGGCGTTGCGCACGCCCGGTTTCTCGTGGCTGTACACCTTGAGTTCCGGGTGGTGTGTGGTGACCAGGGTGGTGATGCCACGCCCCACCAGGTCATCCAGCAGCGCGCGCGCCAGGGCCGAACCTTCTGCCGGGTCGGTGCCCGCGCCAACTTCGTCCAGAATTACCAGCGATTCGGGGCCAGCTTCGTCCAATATGGTGATGATGTTGGTCATGTGCGACGAGAAGGTCGAGAGCGATTGTTCGATGCTTTGCTCGTCGCCAATGTCGGCAAAAACCTCGGAGTACACCGTCAGCCGTGATTCTTCGCGCGCGGGAATGTGCAGCCCGCACTGCGCCATCAGCGTCAGCAAACCCACCGTCTTGAGCGCCACCGTCTTGCCGCCGGTGTTCGGCCCGGTGATGACCAGCACGTAGGTGTCTTCGTCCAGTTCTACGTCGATAGGCACTACCATGTCGGGATCGAGCAGCGGGTGCCGCGCTTCGAACAGGTGAATCGTGCTGCCGGGGTGCGGATAGGGGGCATCGCGGAAGCCGACCAACTCTGGAGCCGACGCAACCAGTTCCTCGGCGTACTTGGCTTTGGCGAAGATCAGGTCCATTCGCGCCAGTGTTTCCACCGTGCGCACGATGTATTTGGATTCGTGGCCGATCAACTCGCACAGCTCGCGCAGGATGCGGCGCACTTCGTTCTCTTCCTCAAGCTGGAGTTCGCGCCATTCGTTATTGAGTTCCACCGTCGAGAGCGGCTCGATGAACAACGTGGCTCCGCTAGCGCTTTGGTCGTGCACGATGCCCGGAATGCGGCCCTTGAACGGGGCTTTGAGCGGGATCACGTAGCGTCCGTGCCGTTGGGTGACCAACGTCTCCTGCAGGTATTGGGCGTTGTTGCTGTTGTTGACGATGTTGCTCAGTTTGCTCTGCAGCCGGTCGAACGCCACGCGCATTTGACGGCGCAGCGTGGCGAGCTTGGCGCTGGCGGAATCCTTGACGTCGCCCGTGTCGTCCAGCACACGGCTGATCTCGTGTTGGAGCGCGGAGCATTCCTCCAACAGCTCGACCGTTGTGGCCAGCATCGGGTACTGGTGGTGCAGCCGCTGGATCAGCCGGCGCAGCGTCGAGGCCCGGCGCAGTGTTTCGCGCACGTCGAGAATCGTCTGTGGTTCGAGGATCACACCGCGTGCTGCCGAAAGCACATCACCGCGCACATCGCGCGCGCCACCAATTGTGATGTGATCGTGATTGAGCAGCAGCGTGCGCGCTTCGGTCGTTTCTTGCAGCCGGTCTTCGGCTTCGTCCAGGTAGGGCGTGGGTTCCAGGGTTAGCGCCAGGTCGTAGCTGGCGGAAAATGACGTATAGGTAGCCAGTCGTTCCAGGATTTTGGCGAGTTCGAGTACCTGTGCTGATTTTGGGTTCATGTTTATGTGTCCTAATGATTCGGCTATCACCGGTTATATCAAAAACAAAACGCCGTGACGTGCTGATAATCAACACTCACGGCATGTGAAATCACTGCGCAAAAATTGCTTGCCAGGTACCCTACAGAAGAGGCACGGCCCGGCGCGCGTAGATGCTGCCAGCGCATATGCGGTAAGTGCTGCACAAGTCAAATTGGTCTAACCGACCAACCTGGACCATATTGGGTATCACACGAACCACCGGGCTGCCTCCTTTCATCAAAAATCAGGTGCGATAGTCGCACACGTACATAATACCGCCGCACAGTATAACGGTCTGGCCGGGGCTTGTCAACGGTGATCGCCACCGCGACGCGCGCAGCGCTATGATCCTGCCATCCTGTGCCCACTGTCCAGGTTTGCTAGCCGAACATTGACGACGGCGGATCGTCCGCCGGGGGCGGGCTGGCGGGCGGCGCAAAGGCACCCAGGCCAGACTCAGAGGGTGGTGGAGCACTGGGCGGTTCGGCCAGCACATCGCTTTGCTCCGTGTCGTCACGCGCTTTGCCTTTGCGCGGGCGCGCGCGCGGCATTCCACTCACCAGTTTTTCCACTCGCGCGGTCAGCCTACCGGGCACAACGTCCAGCAGCACATACCAGCCATACCCGATCAAGCCCACGAAAATGCCCGTGATCCACGCCCGCAGCAGGTTCATGTACTCGTCCAGCCAATAGCGGTAGATATTGCGCGCATCGTCGACGCCAAGTTTGACATCATCCGTCACCAGCGCGGCCAGGATGTACCAGAAGAACATCGCCAGTAAGCCTGCGCCCATGCTGACCAGCAGACCCGCGCGGTCGGCTTTCTTTTTGATGACGGCGTAACTCATGCCGTTGAGCGCGGCGATAAACCACCCAAACGTGAAATTAATGCGATCCCAGGGTAAGTCGAGCAGGCTGTCGATGATGGCCGCTACCAGGCCCGACACCGCCGCCAGCCCCAGCACAATCACCAGCGTGGCTACATCCAATTCGACGCCCTGAAACCAGGTTTGCGTCCGCTGGCCGGTGGTATTGAGGATGGTGATGATCCGTTGTTGCCACTCTGGTGTGCCGCCTTCCGCCGCCTGGCGCAAGGCATCATCACTCGACTCGAAGTTGGGAACCAGATCGTATTCACCCGGCATGGGCGCGTCGCTGGTGGGACCAGC
>JAADYV010000646.1 GCA_010092855.1 Chloroflexota bacterium
GGAGGATATCATGACTCTGGTAATTGCTAACACTCAGGAACAGATCACGGCGCGCCCGGTTCAGTCCGAAGCGGACTGGTGGCGCGTGCGGGACCTGCTGATCGAAACGTATCCGATCACGCCGCCCGACTTAAACTGGGAAATCCGCCGCTGGGAAGGCTGGCGCTTTTACGGCGAGGATCGTATCAAGCAGGCGCGTTGGACGCAGGAAACCTGCTTGTGGGAAACGGCTGGCGGCAAGTTGGTCGGCGCGGTGCATCCCGAATATCGCGGGGATGCGTTCCTGGAACTGCATCCCGACTATCGCCACATCGAGGAGGACATGATCGCGTGGGCCGAGGAGCACCTGGCCCTGCCCAACGATGGTGGCCAGCAGGAGTTGGAGGTGTTCGTGTACGAGTACAATACCCCGCGCCAGCGCTTGCTCGAACGGCGCGGCTATGAGAAGTTGGCGGCGGGCGGCGTGATCCGTCACATGCGTTTTGGGAACAAAGTGCTGCCGGAGGTCAACCTGGCCAAGGGCTACACGCTGCGCACGATGGACCCCCACGACCCGGCGGTGTGCCAGGCGCTGGCCGACCTGCTCAACGCGGCCTTCAACCGCGACTTCCACACCCCGGACGAATTCCACCTGTTTGGCACCCAGGCACCGAGTTTCCGGGAGGATCTGCATCTGGCCGCGTATGCCCCGGATGGGACGATGGCGTGTCATGTGGGCGTCATCTTCGAGGAGACCAACCGCTACGGCCTGTTCGAGCCGGTATGTACCCATCCCGACCATGTGCGGAAAGGGCTGGCGCGCGCGCTGATGTTCGAGGGCCTGCACCGGCTCAAGGCGCTGGGCGCGACGGACGTGTATGTCGGCACCGGGGACCAGGTGGCGGCCAACAAACTCTACGAAGCCATCGGGTTCACCGAAACGTACAAGGGCTACACCTGGCGCAAGGTGTGGTGATTGTGCATGTAGCGTAACGTTGTGGGGCGCATTGCTGTTCATATCGCAGTGCGTCCCTATCATGCCCAATAGGGGCCTCGACGATAGGTCCATCGTGCTCGCTTATGCATGTGCTGCCGAATTCTCCCCGAACAATGGGCAACACGATGTCGCCGAAATTGCCGCTGCATTTGAAACACTTGGAATGGCCTGATGCGCGCTTGAACCAGGGGGCGCAACAGGGTATAATAGAACATGCGTTCAATATCCTGTGAGGAGGGTCACATGGCAATCGGATGGCTGGTTCTGGCGCTCGTGGCGGGGGTCGTAGTGCTCAATATTCTGGGGCCGCTGCGCGGGATGAGCGAGAAGCGCATGGGCGTGTATGACGACATGCTGCCGGGGATGGCAGTCGAAGTGACGCCGGACAACATGCGCGCCTGGCTGGTGCGGATGACGGTGGCAGCGGTGGTGTTGGAAGTGCTCGTGCCCGGCGTGATCTATGCGCTGTTGGCGGAAGAACTGGGCCGGTCGGGGATACTGGCCGGGATACTGTTTTGGGGCGGGGCCTGGCTGGTAGGTTCGGTGCCGCCGATGGTGTTCGAACCCATGCAGCTTCACGTCCCCCGCCGGTTTGTGCTGCATAACATGGTGTGGTCGCTGCTCATCTATGTGATCATCGGTGCGGTGGGCGGCGCAATCTACCCGGTTGGCTGACCCGAAAGGTAACGTTCAGGGGCGCGGTGCAGACGATTCCGCAGTGCGCCCCGATTGCGCCCTTTAGGGACACAAATCGTTTTCTATACATTATCCCTGCATTCACCTGATTGGTGGTAGAATCAACACAGGTAATGAGTTTTGGAGGAAAATGATGCAAACGGCCCCGGCGCGTTCAGTGTTTAGCGAAATTACCGATTTTCTGGCGACTAATCCATCACCGCAAGCGATCATTGCCTATCGCCTGCCGGATGAGCTACAGGTACGCGCGCACGAGTTACTGGACTTAAACGGCGAAGGTGCATTGTCGGAAGCCGAACGCGAGGAAATGCTCGACTTTGTGCGTGTGGATGAGATGATGTCCCTGCTCAAGGCCAAGATGAAGCTCAAACTGCGGAAGGCATCTGAATGACGATCAGCCCGTCACAGCGGCGTGCTGTCCGCGAACGCGCGGGCGACTGCTACGAATACTGCCGCTTGCCCGAAGCTGGCAGTATCATCACCTTTCACGTTGATCACATTATCCCCATCAAGCACGCGGTTCAGACGACATCGACAACCTGTGTCTGGCATGTTACAAGTGCAATGCGCACAAGGGGCACGATCTCACCGGGTTCGATCCCAAAACTGGAGAGATCGCCCGACTATACCATCCGCGCCGCCAGAAATGGGAAGACCACTTCTATCTACGCATCACTATGCAGATCGAGGGTGTCACGCCTGAAGGACGCACGACAGCCCGGATATTGCAGATGAATGACAATGACCGGGTCGAGAATCGTCAGCTTTTGGCCGAAATGGGCGAATATCCCTGCAAGAAAGAATAAGGCCGATCCACGAAAAAAATTCCCAGTTATAGTCGTTGATTTAAGCGAGTTGTCCACTTTGCTCCCCTTCGCTGGGGGATGGGGAAATTATTTAATTGGCGTAGCCTAACTCACACCTATCAATCAGGTCTCGATGAGGATCGCGCGGGCGGGCGACCCGTCGGAGTCGGCGATCTTCAGCGGCAAACACACGAACTGGTATTCGCCCGGCTTTATACCGCGCAGGTCCAGGCCCTCGACTATGACCACATCCGCACCCAGCAGTAAGGTGTGTGGCGGTTCCAGTTCATCGTAGGGAGCCACCGACAGGTAATCCACCCCGATCAGGCGAACCCCGTTGTCGATCAGCCACTGCGCGCCGCTGGCGTCCACGCCCACGTAATCCTCGGCGAAGGGATGCGTATTGTCGTTCCACAGTTCGGAATTGCGTGTGAGCACCAGCAGCCGTTCGGTGCCGGGCGGAATGTTCAGGCTGGCCAGCGCGTCTGCCGTCAATCGCTCTATGCTGCGTGCATCCACGACTAGCGCCGGACCGACCAGCACATCCAGGTCGAGCGTTTCGACAGTGCTCTGCCCGGCCAGAAAATGCCGGGGCGCATCGACGTGCGTGCCGGTGTGCACGTTCAGGCTCATGTAGGTGACAGTGGCATCTTCGCCCTTGGCCTGGTGCGAGAGATGGCTGAGCGCAACGGTGGGCGACATCGGCCACACCACCAACGAACGGTGAATCGTCAAGGTTATATCGTGAATTGTCATTTTTCCCTCAAATGTGTGGCAAAAAACCAGTATCATCGCCAAGTATAACACGCCCTCAACCCACCGCCTGGATCGCCTGCACCACTGCCTCGGCACTGCCCGGCAGCCACTTGATATAGTGCACGCCGGACGGCACGCCTTCCGGCAAGGTGTGTGGCACGGGTTCCGGGACCTGGTCGGCGGTGTGCAGCCCGACGAGTGGAATCGTCGCCGCGAAGTCCGCGGCCAGCAGCTGGTGCAGCACGTCCACGCCGCGCGGCTCGGACGCATCCACAATGATCACGTCCGGCATCATGATATCAGCCATCTCGACCACCAGTTGGCCGAGTCCGGTCGACTCGACCACGAAACCGGCGGTTTCCAACGCCTGCCGGAGTTGCGCGGCGCGTTGTTCATCGTTTTGGGCCAGCAGCGCCAGCCGGGGCATACTGGCTGTACCGGGCGTTTCGGCTGCGTCGAAGATGACGGCGTGTTTGGCTTGCAGCAGCGACGAATCGACCGGCACCCCGCCTGACAGCGCGAGTTGTTCGCGGGTGGCCTGGGGCAGGCTGAAGCTGAACACGCTTCCTACGCCCACTTCGCTGCTGACCCGCATCTCGCCGCCCTGCAGTTCCACCAGTTGGCGGCTGATGCTGAGGCCCAGGCCCGCCCCGCTGTAGCGTTTGGCGTGGCGTTCGTCACCCCGGGTGAAGCGGTCAAATATCTTATCGAGCATGGTGTCCGAAATGCCTACCCCGGTGTCGGAGACTGAGATCACGATCTGCCCATCTTGCACAGCGGCACACACCTTGATCTCGCCGCGTTCCGTGAACTTGGAGGCGTTCGACAGCAGGTTGAGGATGATCTGCTGGGTGCGCACGTAGTCGCCCCAGGCCGGTGGCAAGTCGTCCGGGTAATCGGCGCACAGGTCAAGTGGGCGGTTGTGGATCAAGGTTTCGGCGGTGCGCACCGTATAGTCCAGGATGCTGTTCAGGTCGATCGCTTCCAGGTTAAGCTTGAGCGAGCCCGCTTCGATGCGGCTGAGATCGAGCAGATCGTTGATCAGGGCCAACAAGTGTTCGCCGCTGCGCCGGATGACGTTGAGATCGTGTTCGTACTCTGCCGGGATGGCGCTGGAATAGAAGTGCTGGTCCTGACTCAACATCGCCTGGGTATGCCCGATGATGGCACTCAGCGGGGTGCGCAGTTCGTGTGACATGTTGGACAGGAACATACTCTTGGAGCGATTCGCGGCGTCGGCTTGTTGGCGCGCAACGTGGGCCGCCTCGTATAAATCCGCGTTACGGATCGCAATCGCCAGTTGGTCGGCCAGCGCTTGCAGCGTGAACAGGTCCTCGGTGTCGAAGGCATCGGCGCGGTCGCTTTGCAGGTCGAGCACGCCCAGGCTACGGTGACCCACGCGCAGCGGCAGCGCCACCTGGGCCTGGGTCGCAGCCAATGCGGCCTCTGGCTTGTACACGGCGGATTGGGTGATGTCGTTGGCCAACTGGAGCTGGCCAGTGGCCGCGCACCACCCAACAAGACTGGTCTCGTCAATCGGCAGCCGGGTTTCCGCTGGTCGGAAATCGGGCAGGTGGCGGTTGGCGTAGTTGCGCAGAACCAGGTGGTTGTTTTCTGGATCGAGCAGGAAAATCGCGGTGTGGTAGTACCCATAGCGCTGGCCGATGATTTTCACGATCTGGCTCAGCAGTTCATCCCGGTCCAGGATCGACGTGATACTGCGCGCGACATCGGCCTGCGTCTGGAGCTGGATGGCGCGGCGCTCCAGGGTTTTGTTAAGCCGGTCGAGTTCCTCGGCCTGGCGGCGCACCTCGAAGTAGTTGGCCAGGGCCCAGGTTGCGGGCGTCAGCTTTTCGTCCGACGAGCCGAGGATCAGCCGCACGATTTCTTCTTCGGTGGTGGCAGCGGTCTGCCGCTCGGCGATCTTGTGCCCGGCGTTCAACACCACGATCCGGTCCACCATCGCGAATGTGTCGTCCAGGTTTTGGGTGACGACCAGTACCGACCCACCGCGCTGCCGGACATCGTCAACCAGGTTGAAGACGATCCCCCGGTCGGCTTCGAGCGCGTTCATCGGCTCGTCCAGCAGCAGCAGACGCGGGCGGCTGATAGTGGCGTGCACAAACGCGATCCGTTTACGCTGGGTGCTGGTCAGGTCGTGGAGGCGGCAGGTGAGGGGTGGGGGCTGGAACCCCAGGCGCTCGAATTCGGCCAGGGCGCGCTGGCGCATGTGTCGCCAGTTCCACCAACCGATCCAGCGCAGCGGCGCATAGCGGTAGACCGGCTGCCCGGCGAAGATGTAGCTCAGCCCGCTCATGTGCTCCGCGATGTTGATGTCCTGGTAGACCACCTTGATCCCGTATCGCCGCGCTTGTGACGCGGGACTGAGTCGCACCCGCCGCCCATCTATCAAGAAACGCCCGCTGTCGGGAGCCAGCGCCCCTGCGATCAGGCGCAGCAGGGTCGACTTGCCGGAGTCTGTGTCGCCCACCACGCCGATCACTTCCCCGGCCTCAATCGCCAGGTTGATATTGCTCAGCGCCTGGATGCCGCCATAGCGCTTGGAGATGTTGACCACTTCAAAGAATGATTGTTCGGAAGCTAACATGGCTAAAAAACCTGCTTTTTTACCAAAGTGCGCCGTAAAGCCCCTTGATTTATCTATGGGGATATAAGGCGCGTGGTGCGTGTGGCTGGATTTTGTCGAACAAAATA
>JAADYV010000647.1 GCA_010092855.1 Chloroflexota bacterium
AACCCGCTCAACAGGTAAATGCCAACGACAAGCAGGACAATGAATCCAACGCCTAGCACGGTACCAATGATCATGTTCGTCTCCTCATCACAAACACCGGAACGCCTGATTCAACATAGCATATGCAGTTTAACATTTTGTAAACTATAGTTTAATAGCAAGCCGGGAGCGAATCTTGACGCACAAGCGGAGCACACGCTCGTGTACTCCGCCCATCACACATGTAGAAAATCCGAACGCTACAGGTCGATGTCCTGGCTCAAGACCGCAACATACAGGTCGGTCACGGCCTGGATATCGTGCCAGTCGGCGGTTTCGCTCTGGGTATGCACGTAGCGCACCGGCACCGAGATCGCGCCAGTGGGCACGCCGGACCGCGCCACCTGGATTGTTTCGCCGTCGGTGCTGCCCAGTTCCAGCACCTCGAACTGGTACGGGATACCGGCTTCATCCGCGCGCTGGACGATCAGGTTCTTGACGGCGGCGGGTACGATCTGGCCGGTGTCGCGCGTTTTGATGGCTGCGCCCGCGCCCAGCTTGACTGGCATGGGTTTGATCTTCGGCTGATCGCCGGTAGTGGTCATATCCAGCACCAGCGCCAGGTCCGGCTCGATGCCGAACGCCGCCGGGCCTGCCCCGCGCGAGCCAACTTCTTCCTGCACGCTGAAGACGAAATAGAGCGTGTGCGGCGTGCCCTGCTCGCGGATACGGCGCATCACCTCGATCTGGATCGCACAGCCCAGGCGGTCGTCCAGGCTTTTGCCGATCACACGGTCGCCGCGCCAGACCACGTCGGCCACAAACGCCCCCGGATCGCCGATCTGGACCACTGCGTCGCCGTCCGTATGATCGTCGTTGGTGCCTGCGGTGCTGATGTCGATGTAGAAGCCGCCGGTGGCCGGAAGGTTCCGCCGCTGGGTGAACTGGTTTTCCATGCCGATGGTGCCGATCACGCCATTCTCAAACCGGACGCGCGCCCCCACCAGCGTCGAGGGGAACAGGGTGCCCAGGCTGGCAAAGCGGGCGAAACCCTGCTGGTCGATGTGGCTGACGATCAGGCCGATCTCATCCATGTGCGCCATCGTCATTACGCGGCGTTCACCATCCCCGATACGGCAGATCAGGTTGCCCAGCGCATCAACGTACACCTCATCGGCCAGCGGCTCGACTTCGGCGCGGATCAACTCGCGGACGTGGTGCTCAAACCCGGACGGTCCCCAGGCTTCGGCTAATTCTTGGATCAACTCTCTCACAGCAAAATCCTTTGCGCAAAAATACAGGCGTTAAGGCCGGTTCAAAACCGCAGGCGTCAAACTCTCGAAGGCGGCGCGCAGCAGGCGTTCGTGGTTGTCCCAGTCCGCCAGGTGCATGATCGCGTGCGGGGCGTGCAGATAGCGGCACGGCGTCGATACCGTCACCGCTGGGACTCCAGCCCCGCTGGTGTGAATCGCCCCGGCGTCGGTGCCGCCCGCGAACTGCGGCGAGCGGAACTGGTGCGGGATATCGTGGGCGTCCGCCGTCTGGACCAGGAAGCGCACCAGCCGGGGATCGCTGATCGTGGTCCGGTCGCGCACGGTGATGGCCGGGCCAGCGCCCATGCGCGTGATAGTGGTCTGGTCGGGTTCGGTGTCATCAACGGGCAGGTCGTGGCAGGCGGTGGTTTCGAGCACAACCGCTACGTCTGGATCGAAACGCCGGGCGGCTACGTAAGCGCCGCGCAGCCCGACTTCCTCCTGCACCGTGAACGCCACGTGCAGGTCGAACGGGAAGGGATCGCCCTGCACCAGCCGGATCAGGTTGGCGCAGCCCGCCCGGTCATCGAACGCTTTGCCGCGCACGGTTGGCCCCAACTCGACCAGCGTGCTGTCAAACGTCGCCAACTGACCCGGTTTGACGGCTTTTAGTGCCCCATCGCGGCTGGTCGCGCCAATGTCGATGCGCAGCCGATCAATCGCGACGGTATCCCGGCTTTTGTTGAGATGGACCGGCACCCACTGGATGATGCCCGGCACCTGATCTGGGCCGACCAGCACGCGCGTACCCGGCAGAATGCGCGCATCCAGGCCGCCCACTGCCTTGAATCGCAGCGCGCCGTCAGCGTCTGCCCCCATGATCATCATGCCGACCTCGTCCATGTGCGCCGCTGCCATCACGCGCAAGTCAACCGCGCCGGTTCCACGCTTCACGGCCAGCACACTGCCCAACGGGTCGATGCGAATGTCCTCGACGTAATCTTGAATGTGCCGCAGCACGATCTCGCGCACGGCGTCTTCCTGGCTGGAAACGCCAATCACCTCACTCAACTCGCGTAACAGGTCGATGCTCATGCGCTGTCACCTCCGGCGGTATTCTTTCCGGCTCCCGACTCCGGCAGCGGCCAAGCGATCTCGTTCAGGAAGTCCGGTGCCAACCCGGCGATGAAGGCTGCCATCAAACGCCCGGTGCGCCGGACATCGCGCAGATCGAGCACTTCCACCGGCGTGTGCATGTTCTTCATCGGAATGCCAAGCAGCGCGGTCGGCACCCCCTCGCGGCTGATCTGGATGTGCCAGGCATCGGTGCCGCTGCTGCCGGGCATCATTTCGTCGCGCAGGTCCATCTCGATCTGTTGGGCGGCCTCGCGCAGGGCTTCGTTCAACAGCGGGTGGAAGTTTGGACCAACGGCCAGGGTCGGCCCGTCGCCAATGGTAAAGACGTCGTCCTCTTTGGTCCCCGTCTGCTTGCCGAATGCGCCATCAACCGTGATAGCAATATCGGGCTGCACCTTGTAGGTGGACGCCATCGCCCCGTTATGGCCGATTTCCTCCTGCACCGAAGCCACCGCCACCACGTCCCAGGCGTGTTCGCGGCGCGTGAGTTCGTCCAGGCATACCGTCACCGCTGCAATCGATGCGCGGTTGTCGAAAGCAGGACCGCATACGCGCTCGCCCTTGAGATCAAAAAACGGCGCATCAAAGGTGATAATGTCGCCCACCTGGACCAGTTCTTCAACGTCCCCGGCGGGCAGGCCCACATCGATCCACAACTCGTACCGGTCCGGGTAGCGCTTGCGGCTGCCTTTGATGTACTGCGACATGTGTGGCGGCATCGCGCCAAAAACGCCAGGCAGTTCGCGCTTGCCGTGCACGATCACCGGTTGGGCCAGCAGCACGCGGTAATCAACTCCGCCCAGGGTGCTGGTGCGGATGAAACCATCGCGGATTTCGGCCACGATCAGGCCAATGGCGTCCATGTGAGTGCAGAGCATCACTTGGCGGCGGGGTTCGGGGCCGGTGCCGTGCCGGGTGGCGATCAAGCTGCCCAGGCCATCGCTGTCGAAGTCGTCCACGTATTCGGCCCAATCCTGGCGCAGCGCTTCGCGGACTGGACCCTCGTGCCCCGATGGTCCGGGGAGTTGGGTGAGGGCGCTCAAATGTTTTTTTACATCAAATGGCATGTCTTCAACGTTCTTTCCAATGTTTTTTCGCAGCTACAGCCTACTATTCTAGCGAGTCAATCGTTGGCGTCAGACCCAGGTTAGTCGAGCCAGAGGGATCGCTGCCATCATCATCGTCATCACCGTCGGGCGGTGGTTCATCATCATCGCCGTCAGGTGGCGGTTCGTCGTCATCGTCACCATCGGGCGGTGGTTCATCGTCATCACCATCCGGGGGCGTTTCCGTCGTCGGGGTGTAGGTCACCGTAGGCGTGATCGGCGTCGTGGTCGGAATCATGGTGATCGTCGGCGCAGCCGTGATCGTGATGCCAGCCACCGTGGGCTGAACCTGTTGGGGAACCAGGGCAGGGGGCGGCGGTTGGTTGTAGATGGTCAATTGGGTGGGAGTTGATTGCAACTGCCCAGGCTGCGCGGTAGGAAGCGTGCTTTCAATGCGCACGAGCGGTACGGATGGCGTGATCCCGGCTGAGCTGGTGACTCCCAGCGGCGTACCCGGCGTGAGGGACGGGGTGCTGGTCGGCTGGTCCTCTTCCGGCGCATACACCAGCAAAATCGTGCCCAGGCAATAGCACGGCAGGGTCAGCAAGATTATGACCAGCAACACCATGCGCGTGGTGCGCAGGCCATCGGAAAATGAGAAGAAATCAAAACCCATAGCGTTTCCCGCCCAAGCTCATCCGGTAGCAGACCGGCGAAAATTCATGCGCGCACATCCAGCCAGGTGTCGGTCTCCAGCACGTCGGTCAACTGCCGGGCAGCATGGTGTGCGGGGGTGTCATAATCGGCCAGGCGCAGCGGACGGCGGCCTGTCTTTTTCTGGCGCTGGCGCACCTCGTCCCAGGCATGGCACAGGCCATCGACGCGCCCCAATTCGGCAATGGGGTAAAACCGCTGGCCATCGTACAGGTGCAGCCAGACTTCCTGGGCCGTGCGCATCGGATCGCCTGGTTTGTCACGCCCCTGAGGACGCGCCGGCACCTGCGACACCAGCACATACTGCACGGCCTCGAACGGCATCCGCCAGCTAACATGATTGGTCAACCAGCCCTGCTGTCGCACCTCGCGGCGTTCCTTGTCCACGACCACATCCTGCAGCATCACGATCAACCACAGGTTGTACGCGGCCAGCACCAGCATCACCGCACCCAGCACAATCCCCACACCAGGTAACCATTCCGGCTTGACCGATGCCAGCCCGCGCGACTGCGCGCCAATACCCAGCAGGAAAAACAGCAAAGACGCCAATGTGAAACCCACCACGCGCAAAGCCACGCCCAAACGCCAGCGTGTGCGCCGCTGCCAGACATATCCCTGCGGAATGTCCAACATCGTCCATTCCTCAAATACAAATGGCGGTTTGCGGGGAGTGATAGCGGGTTCGGCAGATGGTTGCGGTTCTTTGCCAACCATCGGGGCCATAGTTAGCGTCGGCTGCAGCGGTTGTGTTTCGGACAAGTTATTCACCGGCTCTTTGGGGGAGGATACCAGGTGAAAAGGGCGGTCAAGAATGCGCGCCAGGGATTGCCCGGCGAGCTTGGCGGCGGTTAGGTGTTCGTTGGCCTGTCCTGACGGCCAACTAGCTAACCCGCACCACACCATCTGGTAATTCGAGGTGGGCGTAGCGGCCAGTAGCAGCCCCAGGTGCCAGTTCTCGCTTTCGGGTGCCCACCCGACCACAACCCGCGCAACGTCCGCCGGTTGGAGTCCTTCACGCGGTAGGGCGCGTGATGCGGCAAATGCAGGGGACCACACAATCCGGCCTGGCGTTACTTCGACTAACGCCGCAAGCACACCCGGCTGGCCGGTCTGCGTCCCATTTAGCATCCGCCAGGTGGTCGGCCCCAGTTCAATCGCCATGTTTTGCGCTGCGTGGATAATTTCCATAGGTTGTACTATCTAACTGCTTTGTTATTGAATGTGCCTGAACAGCCTAAGTCTACCGCACGCTGTCCAATGCAACGAATATCCTGCCACAAACCACGCCCGGTTGCAAGCCCGTTCAGGCCAGAAACAGGATCGTGGTCCCCGTTACCGCCACTATCGTGCCCATGATCGCGCGCGAGGTGATATGCTCCTTGAAGATAATGCGGCTCAAGGGCAGTAGAATGACCGGCGTCAGGCTCATCAGTGTCGAAGCCACGCCGACTTTGGCATTTTGCACCGCGATGAGCGAAAACCACACCCCGATAAACGGCCCGGCAATCGCCCCGCCCAGGATAAAGCGGACCGCTTGCGGGTGTTCGCCCAGGGCCTGGAAGTTGGCGCGTACCTGGCGCGTGGCCAGCGCGATCAACCAGATTGTAACGGTCGAGACGCTCAGCCGCATCAGGTTTCCCGACAGCGCCGGAAAATTGTCAACCAGCCCTTGTTTGGACGCGATCAGGCCGCTGGCCTGTCCCAGCGCCCCGCCCAACCCAAACAACACGCCGATCAGGTAATAGCGCGGGGAAACGTCTGGCAAGCTGCCCGACTCGCCCTTCTGCCGCTCGGAAACCACCCACGCCACGCCGCTGACCGCCAGTGCGATCCCCAGCATTTCCAGTCCCTCCAATGTCTCGTTCAGCAGCGCCCAGGCCATGATTGCGCCCATCACCGGATTGAGCGCCATCAGCAGCATAGCCAGCCGGGGACCGATCATCACAAACGCCTGGAACAGGAACGCGTCCCCGATCACAAACCCGATCAACCCGGAAAGCCCCATCCAGCCCCAGCGTGATAACTCAGCGTCTACCGGCAGCAGTTTACCTTGCAGCACCAGATGCAGCAGGCTGACCATGCCCAGCGCCAGCAGCAGACGGGTGCGGTTGACGACTTGTGAGCCAACCTGCCGCCCGGAAAGCGTGAAAAAGATCGAGGTGAAACTCCAGAAAAACGAGGTCGCCAGGCCCGCGAATTCGCCGGTATACTCACCCACAATAACAATCCCCCGTTCGTAGACGGTCTTGGTGCGATGCAGCACCTCAGCACAGGCTAAGACCCCTAGCTTAACCCAAACAGCCCGGTTTTCAATAGAGTTGGTTTGCACAGGCTCTATGTCATCCAGATCGGGTTGTTATACACTTGACTACATTGCGCGCTGACTATATGTTACTAACATACCGGCCCACCCTAACAACTAGCAGGCCGGTGGAGGGGCGATGATTGGCAAAACGAACCTTAAGGTGCTTGTGCTCGATACCGACTATTATGCCCGGCAAGCGATCAACAGTTACCTGGCCTGGGACCGCCGCACGCGCGTGGTGCACCTGGCCGATACGATGGCTTCGGTGGTGGAGTACGTGCGCCACATGCCCGAAACGGAATGGCCGGACGTGGTGCTGCTCGATGCCCAGGCGGCCCTCACCCCCGGCGATCTGGCCGATCTGGTGCACCATATCGAGGAAACCATCCCCGATGTGATGACGCTGGTGTTGGACCGCCGGTTGAACCTGGAAACGGTTCGCGCCTGCGCCGATGTCAATGTTGATGGCTACCTGCTGCGCGACGAGGTGCGGATTCGGATTGCGTGGGCGATCTGCTGGGCGCAGGATCACGACTTCGTGGTGACGGCCAGCGTCAAGGCGGCGCTGCACGACGAATTCGAAGGGCGGCTGTTCCGGGCAGCGGTGTTACCCGAACGACGCCAGTACCCCGAACTGACGGACCGGGTGCGCCAGGCCCTACAACTGTGCGTGGTCGAGGGCATGTCGGCAGAACTGGCCGCCGACGAAATGGGTCTCAGCCCGCACACCGTCCGCAGCTACATCAAAGAAGGCTACCGCATCCTGGAAGCCTACGACGACACGGTTTACCCGCCCAACATGAGTCCGCAAGAGCGGGCTTTCATGCGCTTTACGGCGCTCGTCCAGGAAGAAGAAGAAGTGGACCAGGAAAGCGAGCTGCCGTAACGCGCCGGATTTCACGCTTTGATATCATCAGCGGTGGACTGGCCCATGAAGCGCTTGATCGATCCCACCGCCGAAAAGTCGCGCATATAGGCCAGATTCTCCGGCGCGAAGGGGCGCGGCGTGATGTCGAATAGCTCCGTCAGCGCGTTGTGTTCCACCACGTTGTCCACCTTCAGCAGG
>JAADYV010000648.1 GCA_010092855.1 Chloroflexota bacterium
CGATACGCCGCCTGTGGACGCTGGCGCTGCTGCTGGCGCTGGCAGCGATCAGCAAACTGAGCGGGCTGGCCCTGTATCCCATCGCCGGGTTGGTCGTGCTGTTGGTCGCCTGGCGCGAACGGGAGCAGCACGCACCGTTTCGCCGCTTGCTGGTCGCGGGCGTGATCGTAGTCGGAGTATGGAGCGTCGTCGCCGGGTGGTGGTACTGGCGCAACTGGCGGTTGTACGACGATCCCACCGGCACCAACGTCATGATCGACATCATCGGCGCGCGGGACGAAACGCCGGATGTGGCCGAACTACTGGATGAATTCGAGGGCCTGCGCAAATCGTTCTGGGGCGTGTTCGGCACGCTCAACGTCAGCGCACCAGATGCCCTCTTCTGGTACGGCGACGCGCTGAGTCTGCTGGCGCTGGCGGGGCTGCTCGTCTACAGCTTTCGAGCGGTACGTGGGCATACGCCCGCCCGCGAGTCGCTGCCGCTGCTGTTCCTGGCCTTGCAGGTGCTGGTCGTCTTCGCCGCGCTGGTCAACTGGACGCGCCGCACCCCGGCCACCCAGGGACGGCTGCTGTTCCCGGTGCTGGGCGCGCTGAGTTTGCTGGCAGCGGTGGGCCTAGGCGAGATCGTCCGGTTGGCCACGCAGGTGTTGCCCCCACACCCCCACCAGGCGTCACACACCCACGGACCCCGTCTCGCAGTGGTGTTTGCCATGCCGCTGGTGCTGGCTGCCGCGATCCTGCCCATCATCACCATCCAACCAACGTACCAACCGCCGGAAACCGTCTCCACGCTACCCGACGATGCGGTACAATTACCGTCAGCCATCAGCCCGATCCAGTTGCGCGGGGTCCACATTGCGGATGAGATCGTCCGCCCCGGCGACTCGCTGGAGGTGACGCTATACTGGCATCCTACTGCCCACACCGCCAACGACCTGAGCCTGTACGTGCTGGTGTTTGGCCAGGAAACAGACGACGGGATACAGCTTCTTGGTAAACTGGACAGCTATCCCGGCGGCGGGCTGCTGCGCACCACCACCTGGGACCTGGACCAGACCTACGCCGACACCTACCGCATCGAGATCGACGAGAACACACGCGCGCCGGTCCGCCCGCGACTGGAGATCGGCTGGTGGCGGTATGCGCCGGGTGCCATTTTTGACCCCGACCGGTCACCGGTCCCGCCGGTGCAGGTCGAGGGCGGGCGCATTGTGGGCGAGAACCAGCGGCTGGAGTCAGGGGAACCGGTAGACGCGGTGTTTGGCGATATGCTGCGGCTCAACCGCGCCCGTATCACATCCACCACCCTGCCGCGCGGTGTGCCCCTGAGCGTTGACCTGGAATGGGAAGCGCTGCGCCGCCCGAATGAGGATTTCCAGGTGTTGGTGCACCTGGTTGATCCCGATCAGCCTGATCTCGGCCTGGCCAATGGTGATCACAGCCCGCTCAACCGCCGCTGGCCGACTTCCGCCTGGGAACCGGGCCATTCGTTCGTGAACTCGGTGACGCTGGTACCCGATGTGCCGCCCGGAGAATATCGTTTACTGGTCGGCTTTTACCGCCTGGACGACTTCACCCGCCTGCCGGTCGAGGCGGAAAATCCGGTGAACGCGCTGCCGGACCGGGTATATCTGCCGCAAACCATCACCATCACAGCGGGAGACTGAGAGGCCGCTATGATCGAACGTATCTCGGAATTATTTCGCCGCCGCAAACCCGACGTGTTCGCCGTGCTGGGCCTGGTGCTGTTGTGGGGGCTGTACTTCTGGCGCGTGTTCACGCCCAGCGCCGATGATGCGCTTTCGCTGCGCGAAGGCGACTTCTCCGGGCAGTTTGTGTCCTTTTTCGGCTACCAGGTCGAGCGCCTGTCGGATGGCGAAATTCCCCTGTGGAACCCGTACAACAACGCCGGGCACCCCTTCCTGGCCGATACCCAGTCTGCTGTGTTCTACCCGCCGCGCCTGCTGAGCGTGTCCCTGGTCGATATCACAGACCGGACCGCCCCCGGCGAACTATATGCCGCGTTGCAAACGGAAATGGCGCTGCATGTGTTGCTGGGTTCGCTGTTGATGTACGTCCTGGTGCGGCGGCTGACCTGGCCGGAAGACGGTGCGCGGGAACGCGGCCCGGATCGGGCTTCGGTGATCGGTGCGCTGGTGGCCGCCGTGACGTATGCCTATGGCGGCTACGTCAGCGGCTATCCCCCGCTGCAACTGGCCGTATTGGAAGCGGGAGTCTGGCTGCCGCTGGTGCTACTGGGCATCTTCCAGGCCACGCAAACGGAACGCCGCGGCTGGCGCTGCATGGTGCTGGCCGGAGTCGCGCTGGGGATCGCGCTGCTGGCCGGGCATCCCCAAACGGCGCTGTTCACCATCTACTTCGCGCTGGCGTTCCTGGCCTACCGGCTGTGGTTGTTGTTCCGCCGCGAACGGTGGCGAACGTTTGCTGCACGCTTTGTGCTGATGGCGGCGCTGTTCGGATTGGTGGCAGGCGGGCTGGCCGCCGTACAGTTGATCCCCGGCCTGGAATACACCTTCCTGAGCACGCGCGAAGACCTGAACTTCGACGACAAGGGCAACGGCTTCCCCTATGGGGATGTGCTGCAAATCCTGTTCCCCGACATCGTTTCCGAATGGTCGCCGCTGTATTTTGGCGTGGCGGGGCTGCTGTTGGCCCTGGTCGCCGTCTGGAAGCGCACTCCACACAGCCTGTTCTTCGGCGGCGCGGCGCTGCTCGGTTTGGGACTCGGCTTCGGCAAGGGCACCGTGCTCTACGACCTGGCCTATTTGCTGGTGCCGGGTGCAAGCTGGTTCCGGGGGCAGGAGCGCGCGGCATTTGTGTATGCGCACAGCGCCAGCGTCCTGGCCGGGCTGGGAGCCGCGCACTTGCTGGCGTGGGATTTCCACAAAGATCGCTCCCGACACCAGCTACGGCGGCTGGCGCTGGGCATCGCGGGCGTATGCGTGCTGTATGCGGGCGTGGAATTTGTGTTGTGGCGCACGCCAGACGGCGCGACCTACGCCAACGAGCTGCAATCCGGCGCACGGGCCGCGCTGCTGGCCGCGTTGGCCGCCGCGACCATCCCCTGGCCGGTCCGCCTGAGCGCTGCGCCCGGCCAACCGTCACGCCGCGCCCTGGCGCTGCTGACGCTGGTCGTGTTCGACCTGTTCAGCGTGACGCAAGGCGGGCCGAACTATGAAAACATCCCGGCCAGTGACCGGCTGGCAGAGCCGGAGATGGTGCAGCACCTGCGCACCGAGATGCTGGAACCCGGCGCGCGCGTGGATGGATTGCGCGGCGTGCGCGAGAACCACGGCACGCTGTACGGCATCCCCGACATCAACGGCACCAGCCCGCTGCGGCTCAAGGGCATCGACGGCATTATGAACCTGCCCGACGACCGCCGCTGGGACCTGCTGGCCGTGCACTATGTACTGCGCGATTGGGAACAATTGATGGCCCCCAGCAACATCACCGCCGTCGATGAGGACCCGCTGGGTTCCTATAACGTCCACCTGGTAGAGCGCGCGCGCCCCTTCGCCCACCTGACCTATGCCGTACAGGTGGTTGGCGACGACGCCGGAGCCTACACCATCGCCGGGGAACCAACCTACGCCGTCGAGCGCTTACAGCAGGTCGCGCTGCTGGACCGTGATCCCGGCATCGATCTGCCAGACGAACCACCCGCCGCTCCCGGCCTGGCGCAGGTGATCACCTTCGAGCCGGAACGTATCGAGATCGAAGCTGACACGCCCGCCCCTGCCGTGCTCACCATCGCCCTGCCCGACTATCCCGGCTGGCAAGCCACCATCAACGGTGACGACGCGGACATTCTGCGCGCGTATGGCGGCCTGAGCGCCGTCGCCCTGCTCGACTCCGGCATGTACACCGTCAAACTGGTCTACCGCCCCTGGACCTTTCGGCTGGGTGCGCTACTCAGCCTGTTCACGCTGATCGCCCTGGTGGTGCTGGTGGTCAGCGCGCCGGTGGCCAAGCGTATAACCAGTAGCCGCCGAGACCATGTTACAGTGACGAACGAAAAAGTATAAGGTAGTTTTTGGGGAAACGGGTGGCAACCTGTTGACTGATGCACTCACGATTGCAGTGATAAACGATTAGTCGAAAACATTCGTTCTGCAAGTCGGGAAAAACAACACCATTGGTACCGGCCATGATGACCACCTTTATCACCATAAACGCGATCACATCGGCATTGATTATCTCGTTTTTTGTGCTGTCGTCGGTCCTGTGGCACATCTCGGATATTAACCGCCTATATGTAAACAAACCAAAGCCAGCCGCGCGGCTCATCTGGATTCCGATTGTGCTAGGCGGGACAATAATTTTAGCGATTTGGATTGGCGTGGTGAGGCAGTGGCTCATTTGTCATGGCGCGCTGCTGTTGCTCACGCTAGTCGTGATCGGACTGTACATTCGCAAAAATGCACTACGCTGGATCAAGCCAGACAGGATCAATAACCAGACCTGAATCAGTCAACATGTCACTACTACCTTTGAGGGAAGGACGGAATGGAAACATTTACGCTTTCGATCAACGACCAGACCTACACTGTTGATGTTGACGGGCAGACCCCGCTGCTGTGGGTGCTGCGTGACAATCTGGGCCTGACCGGGACCAAGTATAGCTGCGGCGGAGGCCACTGCGGATCGTGCACCGTGCACCTGGACGGCACAGCGGTACGCTCGTGCATCACGCCGGTGGCCGCTGCCGCCAGCCAGGAGATCACCACCATCGAGGGCCTCTCGCCGGATGGCTCGCACCCGCTCCAG
>JAADYV010000142.1 GCA_010092855.1 Chloroflexota bacterium
CCCGGCGCGGCAGTCGTGGCCGACAGCCCGCTGAGCTTCACGCTCAACGCGATCAGCTTCACGCTGCTGACTCCGACCGATTTCGCGGCGCGGCTGCCGGTGGCGTTGGGCGGCGTGCTGCTGGTGCTGGCTCCTGCGCTGTGGCGGCGCTACCTGAACCCGCTGCCCCCGCTGATCATGAGCCTGCTGCTGGCGATATCGCCGGTGGCGCTGCTGGCCGCGCGCACGTCAAGCCCGGTGGTGTGGAGCGCGCTGCTGGCGGTGGTGCTGCCCTGGCTGCTGCTGCGCTATGTCGAAACCCGCGAGCCGCGCTGGGCCGTGCTGACGACGCTGTCGGCGGGGGTGATGCTGCTGCTGGCGGAACCGGCGGGCCTGTTTATGCTGCTGAGCCTGGGCTTTGGTGTGGCCTTCGCCTGGCTGACGGAGGACGATCCCGACGTGGATGTGCGCGGCACCGTGCAGGCGCTGCTGCGGGAATGGCCCTGGGCGACCGGTGCACTGCTGACCGCGCTGGTGGTGGTTCTGGCGAGTACGTGCCTGTTCCTGCTGCCGTCGGGATTAGGCGGAGTGGGCAACGTGGTCTACGAGGGCGTGACGAACATGTTTGACCGCCAGCCCAACGCGCCGCTGGCTTTCCCGCTGGTGATCGCGCTGCGTTACGAGTTTGGGTTGGTGGTGTTTGGCCTGGTGGCCAGCTACCATGCCGTGCGTCTCGGCGGATTTTTCGAGCGCGCGGTAACCGGCTGGTTCCTGAGCGGCGTGGTGTGGTCGCTGGTCTATGCCGGGGCGGGCGCGGCGCATGCACTGTGGATCGTGCTGCCGCTGATTGTGCTGGCGGGACTGATGATCACGCGCTGGATCGTAGAACGACCGGAAACGGTGTGGAATGCGCCGTACTGGGCGGTTCCGCTGCACGCGGTGATCACACTGGCGCTGTGGGTGGCGCTGGCGATGTCGCTGGTGCTGCTGGCCAAGTGGGTGCTGTTTGACCTACCGTTTACCGTAGATGATCTGGGCGAGCTGGTGCGCAAGCTGTTCGCCGGGGTTTACAGCCGGGACACCGACCTGGCATCCAATCCGCAGTTGATTGCGCTGCAAAATACCCAGGTATACGAGTACGTGCTGGGCTTCATCCAACTGCGCCTGTTGATGTCGGTGCTGCTGAGCCTGCTGATTTCGGTGCTGTACTTCCTGGTGGGCAGCATCTGGGGCGCGCGGGTGGCGTGGCGTGGGCTGGCACTGGGTACGCTGGGCGCGTTTGTGCTGTTCAGCCTGGGGCTGGGCGGGCGCGCGGCCTTCCAGAACACGACCGATCCCCGCGAATTCTGGTATCTCAATCCCATCACCGACGACACGGACGAACTGCGCGCGACGCTGCGCGAGATGAGCCTGCGCGCGACGGGACGGCAGGACCCGGACGTGGACGTGCAGGGCGGCGACCCGTACCTGATCGAGATTACGGCGCAGGTGCCGGAAGACGGCGCACTGGCCTGGGCACTGCGCGACTTCCCGAACACCACTTTTGTGGACGGCGTGGGACCTGAAGCCAGCACCGCCGCGATCCTGGCCCCGGAGATGTTGCCCGAACCAGAACTCGGCGGGGCATATGTGGGCAAAGACCTGGTTATGCGCAAGATGTGGGACCGTGGCACGCTCTCCTGGCGCGATGCGCTGATGTGGTACTATCGCGGCGAAACGCTGTATAAGCCATTGCCGGGCGCGACCTCCATGTTGTGGATCGACGCCACTGTGTACGGCTACGAAGCCCCATAAGAAATTTGTGAGCCGGTGTGAGGAAAACCGGGGGAGCAGAGTGTAGATAGGGTATGACGATCACACATCCATCCAACGACCCGGATTTGCCGGGCCTGATCGACCGCTGTCTGGCAGGGGATCAGGAGGCATTCGCGCTGCTGTACGAGCGCTATGCGGCCAGCCTGTACCGGCTAGCCTACAGCGTGCTGCTGGTCGAGCAGGACGCCGAAGACGTGCTCCAGGAGTCGCTGGTCTATGCCTTCCGCAACTTGCGGAATTATGACCCGGCGCGCGGGGCGTTCCGCACCTGGCTGTATACCATCACGGTCAGCCGCTGCCGGAATGCGCGGCGGCGTAAGTGGCTGCCGACGGTGGCGCTCTCCAACCTGCTCAGCGTGGGGATCGAGCCATCCGCGCCGGAAGACGAATCGCCCGAAATCAAGGCTGCGTGGCAGGAAGTGCGCGAAGCGCTGGGCCGCGCGCTGCAAACGCTGTCGCCCCGGCTGCGCGAAGCTATCGCGCTGCGCTATGGCCAGGGCCTGACCTACCGCGAGATGGCCGAGATCATTGGCTGCCCGCAGAAAACAGCAGAAAGCCGCGTCCGGCTGGCGCACGAACAATTACGCAAGGCTATGAGCGCGGCGGACCGGTCGGCGTTAGAAGAACTGTGGAGTATATAACGGGAATGCTGCGTAATCGACACGTCAAACACCTGCTGCGGCGCTACGTGCACGGGCAGTGTCGCGCCCGTTCGCAAGCCCGCGTGGTCAACCATATCCGGACGTGCGCGGAATGCCGGGCGGCGCTGGCGCGCGAGGAGCGCGTGGTGGCCGAACTGCGTCGTGAACTGCCGCGTTTTGGCCAACCGGCGGCGCACCAGTTGGCGACGGTGTGGGCCGGGGTCTGGCAGGAGGTCAGCGCCCCGCGCCGGACGCCGCGCAATGGTGGGGCCTGGCTGCCGGGCGTGAGCATGGCGCTGGTCATGCTGCTGGTGGCCCTGATCGCCGTGCCGATCCTGATGCAAACTGATCCGCGCGTGGAGGCAGCTCCGTTCCAGCCGCGTCCCAACACTGCCAACACTGCCGCGCCCGTTGCTGGCGAAACGGACGAAGCGCCGGTGCTGCCGTTGGTGGCGGTGGAGCAGGTGCCGCAGGCGACGGTGGCGTATGCCGTGCGTTCCGGCGCGACTCCGGCCCCGGTGCCCAACCGGTCAGCGTCACCGGTTGCCAAGACAGGTTCGCAGCGCTGATATCATGCCGGACATTCACCTGATGGAGTCGGGCATTCGCCCAATGCAGCCGGACGACATTCCGGCGGTGTGTCGCCTGATGGGGCAGCTCATGGGCGAAGAAATGAGCGCGGCGGATATGCAGAGCCGCCTGGACTGGGTCAACCGCAGCCCGATTGATTGGCTGTACGTGTATGAGGACGCGGGACAGGTGGTGGGCGTGCTGGGCTTCCGGCTGCGCGAGCGATTGGAGCACCCCAGCCGTCACGGGGAAATCTCCGTCCTTGTGACCGACGCGGTCGTGCGGTGGCAGGGTATTGGACGGGCGCTGGTCGCTTTTGCCGAGGGCCTCGCGCATCAACATGGGTGTGCCGGGATGTTCCTGGTCAGCGGCTTCAAGCGCCAGGACGAAGCGCACCGCTTTTACGAGCGCCTGGGCTATGCCCCCACCGGCTACCGGTTTGTCAAGACGTTTGACGAGGGTTGAGCGCGGTTCACGTCATACGGGTTACCCCTTCCCTCCGACCGCCGGTCGTGCGACCTGTGGTTGGTTTCCCCTCCCCGTAAACGGCTTTACGTTACCCAAGAGTCGGGTAGCTTACGTTTTCCGGGTAGGGACGGGTAGGCCGCATCGCCGCCTGTGGCTCAAGGCCACAGTCTACAGTGGACGAAAGTCCGCTAAAGGAACTCTTTCTATCACTGAGTGCCGATCTTAATGATTAGGATAAACAGACATTCAGAAACGATGGCGCAAGAGTCGCTTCAGCAGACTTTCTTTCTATGTAGCTGCGCGGCTTTAAGCCCGCAGCGCATGACGGGAGTGTTCTCCTGTCGGAGACAAGGTGATCCGAGAAGAAATATGGGTAACGCAAATCCACGTGATGGGGGTCGAACCTCCGATTCGCAGGGGCTCAGGTGGAGGGTTAACCAGGTGGTGTTCCCGATACCTGTCCCGATGTTTGTGGCCCCGATCGCATTTCGGGCCGGGCAGAACGGGGCAAAATACGGTACACTGCTGCGGGTTGGGACGTGGCGCGTCCTGGCCCGTTCCTTGTGTAGCCTTCAGTATCAAGCAGAAATCGTGCATCGACAGCGGTGCAAAAACAGTAGCGCAAAAACAATCGTCATCCAACAGCAGCAACAGAACGAACACCGTGGGAATAGACGCATATGGCAACACGCGAAGAGACAGTAAACACAACCGCAGCACCGGACACCTACGAGCGCGATATCACGCGCGCTCTGACGCGCACCTTCACGCTTAACTGGGAAGTGATCGCCTACACTGTGATTCTGGTGAGCGCGCTGGTAACGCGCTTTGCCGACCTGGGCACGCGGGTCATGAGTCACGACGAGAGCCTCCACACCTATTATTCGTGGAACCTGTACGAAAAAGGTGAGTTTGAGCACACGCCGCTGATGCACGGGCCGCTGTTGTTTCACATGACGGCGCTGTCCTATTTCCTGTTTGGCGACAACGACTTCACGGCGCGCATCTACCCCACGCTGCTGGGCGTGCTGGTGGTGATGTTCCCGGTGTTGTACCGGCGCTGGTTGGGGCGCGTGGGGGCGGTGCTGGCCGCGATTATGCTGCTGATTTCGCCGCAGTTGTTGTATTACAGTCGCTACATCCGTCACGATATTCCGACCATTTTCTTCGCGATGGTGATGTTGTACGCCATTATGCAGTACATCGACGGGCGACCGGCGCGGCGACCAGCGTGGCTGGCGGTGATAGCGGCGGCGCTGCTGTTGATGCTGGCCTCGAAAGAAGTGGCCTTTATCTACATCGCCCTGTTCGGCAGCTTCCTGACGCTCTACTGGCTGATGCGACTGCTGCAAGATGTGGGCGTGGCGCGGCCTGGGCCGGGGCAGGGCTATTGGCAGCCACCCGCCTACCAACTGATCGCCGGACACGCGATCTTGTTCGTGATGGCGCTGATCGTGGCGGCGGTGTTGGGCAGTCTGATGAAGGGGATGCTGGCCGCCTATCGCTGGTATCCGTCCAGCCTGATGTTCGTGGTCCCAATCTTCTTGCTGCTGTATTTACCACTGGCGTTTTCCGGCCTGTTCCGGACGCTGCTGGCGGGCGGCACGCCACGCGATGGGGTAGCAGGCCTGCTTATGCGTGGCCTGGGCGATGGCCGCACCGCGCTGCAAATCCTGGTCGCGGGCGCGATCCTGGGGGCGGTGCTGGCGCTGGCAATTGTGTGCGTGTTGGACGTCATCAAGCCGGACCAGGTGTGGGAAGAAGTGACCATTCTGCCCCAGAACACCGGCGCATTTGGTGGCAAGCAGTTCGCCGAGCGCGTGACCTTTGACCAGGCGTTGTTCGTGCGCCTGCTGACGTGGGTCGGGCTGCCGACGCTGGGCATGATGTTTGTGTTGTTCCTGAGCGCCGTATTTTCGTTCCCCGGGCATTTGCCGCTGCCCTGGCGCAAGATTCTGCTGATATTGCTGGTGGCCTTGATCGTGGTACTGGTGCTGGTGGCGTTCGAGCGGCGCAGTTTTGTGGAAGAAGGCACTGAGCAGTTCACTGCCGATCCCAACGCGGTCGTGACCACCAACGAGGGGCACCAGAATCTTTACCTGCTGGTGGCAGGGCTGTTAGGATTAGTCATCGTCGGCGCGATCCTGTTCACCCGGTTCTTTACGCCCATGTGGGACTACCTCAACCGCGAGCCGATGTTCGACGTGCTGATTGTGATCGGGACGCTGATCTTGCCCTGGCTGGCGGCGTTCCCGGTCTATTGGGCGGGCTACAACCTGGAAAACTACAACATCAACACCGATGAGGGCCGGGAAACCATCCGGGCATCGCTAGAGGCACTGGCACCGTTTGTCTCTGTTGCAGTGGCGGTCGGCCTCTCGTGGAACTGGAAGCGCTGGATACCCGTCGGCCTGGTGTTTGTCGCGTTGTTCACCTTTTTCTTCACAACCGTGTTCAGCAATCCTGAAGGCGTCGTGACCGGGGCGGTGGGTTCGCTGGGCTACTGGCTGGAACAGCAGGAGGTCCGGCGCGGCAGCCAACCGCAATACTACTATGTATTGACCCAGTTGCCGGTGTACGAGTTCCTGCCGGTGCTCGGCTCGATTGGTGCTGGGCTGGCGGGGCTGGGTTTGTTGTGGCGCAGCCAGCGCGAGAAGGCCGAAGCTGCCTATCGCCGGATGCTGGCCGAGGACAAGGGCTACGAAGGCTTCTCGGAGCAGGAAACGCTGGCGGATGTGCCGGCGGATTCGGCCCCAGACGCCATAGCAGCAGAAGTCGTCACCCAGGTCGAGGTGGAGGCGATGCCCCCGGTGGAGGAACGTGGTCCCGCCCCCGGCGACCCTGATCCAACCGCCAATTTGCCGCGCCTGCTGCGTCCCTATGACCCGGCAGAGGAAGCCCAACGCCGTGCCGAGAATCCGGAATGGGTGGGCGCGCTGCCGTTTATGATGCTGGTCGGCTACTGGGCGATCATGATCCTGTTTGGGCTGACGGTGGCCGGGGAGAAAATGCCCTGGCTGACCACCCACCTGACGGTGCCGCTGATCCTGGCCAGCGGGTGGTGGCTGGGCCGGGTGGTGACCGGTATCCGCTGGGGCGAAATGCGCAACGGCGGCTGGCTGGCGCTGCTGGTAGCGATGCCGCTGGCGTTTGTGGCGCTGGCGCAGGTGATGGTGCCGCTGGTGGGCAGCGCCGATATCCTGGGCGGGCGGCGCGAAGAAATCTTGACCGAAACCGGGACGTGGTTCGCGGCCCTGCTCATCTTGCTGGGCGCGCTGTACCTGATCGGACGCTTTGGACGCCAGTTGGGCTGGCAGCAGTTGGGGCGCATGGCGATTGTGTCCGGCACCACGCTGCTGGCCATCCTGACGGCGCGCGCGGCGGTCGTCGCGGCCTACATTAACTACGACTACGCGACCGAATACCTGGTGTATGCCCACGCCGGTCCTGCCGTGAAGACCGTGCTGGACGAGGTGGACCGCATCGCGGAACTGACCAACGAAGGCACCGACATGCGCGTGGTTTATGACGATGAATCGTCGTGGCCGCTGTCGTGGTACCTGCGTGACTATACCAATTACGGGTTCCTGGCCGGGGAAGCGGGCACCAACAGCGACCAGGTCCTGCGTGATACCTTGCGTGATGCGCGGGTGGTGGTCGTCGGGTTCAAGAAGTCGAGCGAAGTGCGCCAGATTCTGGGCGATGACTACTACGAGTTCCAGTACATTCGGTTGTGGTGGCCGATGCAAGACTACTTCTACCTCGACTATGACCGGGTGACGAACTACTTCAGCCTGGACGACGACAATGTGGACGCCGGATTCTACCGCCAGGGGCTGTACGATATCTGGATGTTCCGCGACTATAGTACCTATGGCCAGGCGATGTGCATCCGCGAGCAACTGGAGAACAACCGGCGCTGTGAAGAAGAAGCGCAGTTGGACGAGAGTGAGGGCGTCGACCTGTACCTGGACAACTGCCGCCAGGCCGTGATCCAGGAATGCGCGCGCGACGACCGTTTCGACGTGAACAACTGGCCCGTGTCTGACCGGCTGTATTTCTTCGTGGATGCCGAAATCGCCGAGCAGATTTGGGACGCCGGCGTTGGCACCAGCCTGCTGCGCGCCAACGTAGTGACAGCGCGTGCGGAAGACGTCTACCGCGAACTGCCGCCAGAGCGCGTGCTTGGGGCCGGGACCGGCCTGAACAGCCCGCGTGGGATTGCGGTTGGTGACGACGGCACGATCTACATCGCCGACACCCACAATCACCGCATCGTGGTGCTCAACAATGCTGGTGAGATCATCAATTCCTTTGCCCAGGGCGGACCCTTCCTCAACGATATGGAAAACCACAAAGAAGTGCCGCCGCCCGGCCAGGTGCGCGAACCCTGGGGCCTGGACATCGGCCCGGACGGCAACATTTACGTGGCCGATACCTGGGGCGGGCGCGTCCAGGTCTTCACACCCGACGGTGAGCTGGTCCGGTGGTGGGAGCACGCCGGAGTCTCTCCCCGCGAGGGGGTAGACCCTGGCTTCTATGGCCCGCGTGACATCGCGATTGGGCCGGATGGACTGGTCTACGTGGCCGACACGGGCAACAAGCGCATCAGCGTCTACACCATGGACGGGACCTTCATGTACGATCTCGGTGGCGGTGGCGACGACCTGGGCGAGCTGAACGAACCAGTGGGCCTGGCCTTTAACCCCGTTTCCGGTGACCTGTACGTGGCCGACACCTGGAACCAGCGCATCCATATCTTTGACTCGGATGGCGAGCCACAGTCGTTCTTCCCGGTCGAGATGTGGGGCACCAACCCCGACTCCTACAACCGGCCCTACCTGGCCGTCAGTCCCGATGGCACGCTGATCTACGTCACTGACATGGACGATGGCCAGCGTATCGTCGCCTATACCCTGGACGGCGAACCGGTGCTGTCCTTCCGGCCCCCAACCGATCCAGAGGTCACGGTCCCGATGACGTCCCCGGCAGGGCTGGCGGTCGATGCGGTGGGTCGCCTGTTCGTCACCGACGGCAACGACTCGCAAATCTACGTGTTCCTGATGTCGGAGATCACCGGGAGCTTGCTGCCGCAGGCCGACGGCGGGCGTGCCGGGTTGGTCGGCCCCAACGACCCGACCGTGATCGTCCCGGCAGGTGAGAGCAACGATATCCTGGAACCTGCTGTCGCGTCGCTGGGCGACCTGCAGATGGTCTACGTTCCGTCCGGCTGTTTCCGCATGGGGCCAGACAGCCTGGGACCAGTGCCCGGCGGCGGAACGGAAGTGTGTGTCAACGCCTTCTGGATGTCACAGACCGAGGTTACACAGGCCCAATACCAGCGCTGTGTTGAAGCGGGCGTGTGTGAACCGCTCGACGATACGGTGTACTATGGCAAGGTCCGCTATGCCGACTACCCGGTGGTATCCGTCACGTGGGACCAGGCCCAAACGTATGCGGCCTGGGTCGGTGGCAGGCTGCCTACCGCTGCCGAGTGGGAATTCGCGGCGCGCGGGCCAGAAGGTGTGCTCTATCCCTGGGGTAGCGCCGACGCGACCTGTGAACGGGCCAACCATGCGGGTTGTGGC
Organism: Chloroflexota bacterium; assembly: GCA_010092855.1. Classification (GTDB taxonomy): domain Bacteria; phylum Chloroflexota; class Anaerolineae; order Aggregatilineales; family Aggregatilineaceae; genus TC-15. The sequence continues at coordinate 9,062 of JAADYV010000142.1, forward strand.
GGCCTGGGGCCGGTCAGCGCGAGCGTGCGTACCGCCGGGGCATCCTGGACAGGCGCGCTGGACATGACCGGCAGCGTGTGGGAATGGACCGCAGATTGGTACGACCCGGATGTCCTGGCTTCGCTGGAGGACGGCGCGTGGAATCCTGTCGGCCCCGATGGTGAAGGGCCGCAGGTAGACACGATCGGTTTGTGGCCGGGCCTGACCATTACCCGGTCGATCACCGAAGGCGATATGCGCGCGGTCAAGGGTGGTTCGTGGAACACCCGCGCAGCAGACAGCGTGCCGGTCTTTACCTGGGGCCGCGACCCGGATGGACACTACACCTCGGTTGGGTTCCGTGTGGTGCAGCCGGTGGTGATCGCCGCGCCCGAACCCGGTGACGTGCTCGCTCCGCCGACTGATGCTGAGCCGCAGCCGCAATCGTTTTTCCCCGCTGGCACCAGTAACGACAGCCACACCCCGCTGAGCACGAACTATGGCAACGTGTCCTTTGTCTACGTTCCCGCAGGCTACTTCTACATAGGCGAGGTGGGTGAATCGACTATTGTCGGTGCGGAACGCGACGCTGAACAGCCGGACGCCAAGCAGATCGGTCTGACCGGGTACTGGATCAGCCAGTATGAGATTACACAGGGCCAATACCGGGGCTGTGTCGAGGCCGGGGGCTGCACCCCGCCGGTTGACCCCACCTACTATGATGACCCGGCCTATGACGACTACCCGGTTACGTTCGTGACCTGGGACCAGGCGCAGGCATTCGCCGGGTGGATGGGCGGCAGCCTGCCGACCCAGGCGCAGTGGGAATATGCCGCGCGCGGGCCGCAGAGCCTGATCTATCCCTGGGGAAATGAGGTTGCCCCCACTTGCGACTTCGCCAATATTTCCCCCTGCGGTGATGATCTGCAGCCGGTTGGTATGGGCGCACGTGCCCAAGGACGGTCCTGGGTGGGCGCGTATGATATGGTCGGCAACGTGTGGGAATGGACGGCGGACTTCTCCAGCGACACATACTACGCTGACCTGCTAAACGGGGAGACTGACCCGATCGGGCCGGTAGAAGGCATCGCGCGGGTGGTCAAGGGCGGCGGTCGTGGCGATCCGGCAGATGTTGCGCGGCCAGGCCGACCCAGTACGCGCAGTCCAGAAATCGCCTCCGACACGGTGGGCTTCCGTATTGTGCTGCCGCGAGACGTGCTGCCGGCCAGCATCGAAGCACCCGTAGATGGCGTGCCGCTGCTGCCCGGTGTGGAGAGTGGCACCGAAGGCGACTCTGCGGTGCCAGCCGATCCTAACCTGGGCGACCTGGTGCCAGGTATGGAGGGAGACCCGAACCTGCCCCCGTTTGACGGTGACATCACCATTCCCGACAGTGACGGTGATGAATCCGGCGCGGTGGGCTAACCAACCCATTGACACGCGCCTGGATTTGGCATACGATGGTGACATGCTGAAACAGTACTGGAATTCTTCACCTACCGGCTTCCATAGAACGGCCACCTGTCGAGGATGGTCTGCTGTGTGATGCCTGGGTGAATCCCAGGAATGTGGGTATACACCGGCGTTCGGACTTCCTTCGGACGCCGGTTTTTCATTTGTTGGCAGATAGCGCTGTGCACGACGGACGTGCCGGGCCTGGGGAGCGCTTCCAGGCGGGAACAGCCATCTGCCAGCCACCGTCGATCACCTGGAGGAACGACGCTATGCGATTGACCGACTTGTTCACCCGAACCCTGCGCGATGTTCCGGCGGAAGCCGAACTCGCCAGCCACCAACTCGTGCTGCGGGCGGGGCTGGTGCGCCCGGTAGCCGCTGGAATCTACGCGCTGATGCCGCTGGGCTTGCGCGTAATGCACAAGCTGGAGACCATTCTGCGCGAAGAAATGGACGCGGCTGGCGGGCAGGAAGTGCGCTTGCCGGTGGTGCAGCCTGCCGACATCTGGCACGCGACCGGGCGCTGGTTCTCGTTCGGCCCGGCGCTGCAAACCTTCAGCAATGATGCCGGGCGTGAATTCGCGTTGGGGCCCACGCACGAGGACGTGGTAGCCATGCTGGCCCTGCGCGAGATCGGCAGCTACAAACAGCTCCCGCAGCTCCTTTACCAGATTCAGACCAAGTATCGCAACGAACTCCGCGCGCGGGGTGGCTTGGTCCGGATGCGCGAGTTCACCATGAAGGACGCCTACTCGCTGGACACCGACTTTGACGCGCTGGACGTGGTCTTCGAGCGCATGGTAGCCGCGTACCACGCCATCTTCCGCCGCGCCGACCTGGACGTGGTGCAGATCGAAGCCGATTCGGGCGCGATGGGCGGCAAGGACAGCCACGAGTTCGTATTGGAGCACAAGCAAGGCGAGGACAGCTTCGTGCGCTGCGACGCCTGCGGCTATGCGGCCAACATCGAAAAAGCGGAATTCGTGCTGCCAGACATTGAAGAGGCGGGACTCGACCCGGTGCAAAAGGTCGCCACGCCGGACTGCAAGACGATCCAGGCGGTAGCGGACTTCGTCGGGGTCCCGACTGTGCAGACGCTGAAGGCCGTGTTTTTCGTGCGCGAGTTCGCACGCGAATTCGCACGGGAACAGCACCAGCAGCCAGACCAGTTTGTGTTCGTGGTGATTCGCGGCGACCTGGAGGTCAACGAGGTCAAGCTGGTGAATGCGCTGGGCGGGGGCGAACTGCGTGCCGCTACCGACGAGGAAATTTTGGCGGTGGGTGCCGTGCCAGGGTATGCCAGTCCGCTGGGGCTGGGGGATGACGTGCTGGTGGTCGCGGATCGCTCGGTCGAGGCTGGCCAGAACTTCGTGGCGGGTGCCAATGAGGATGGCTATCACCTGACCGGCGTCAACGTCCCGCGCGACTTCCAGCCCGGCATCAGGGCCGATATCGCCGAGGCGTTCGACGGTGCGCGCTGCGGGCGCTGCGCAGACGGTACGCTGCGTTTGCAGCGCGCGATTGAGTTGGGACACTGTTTCAAGCTGGGCACGTACTACAGCGACCGGGTCGGCATCACCTATACCGACGATACTGGCGCGGAGCACCCGGTGGTGATGGGCAGCTACGGCATCGGGCTGGAGCGGCTGCTGGCGGCCATCATCGACACGCACCACGACGATTGGGGCATCATCTGGCCGGTGAGCGTTGCGCCGTTTGACGTGCACCTGCTGACGTTGGGCAGCGACGACCGCTTTGTCGAGGTTGCGGCGGAGTTGTACGCGGAGCTGCGCGCGGCGGGCCTGGATGTGCTGCTGGATGATCGCAAGGAGTCCGCGGGCATCAAGTTCACCGACGCGGACCTGATCGGGCTGCCGCTGCGGTTGGCCGTCAGCAAGAAGTCGCTGGCCCAGGACAGCGTCGAGGCCAAGTGGCGCGCCGCACGGGACCGCCAGATGGTGCCGCTGGCAGAGGTGGTTGGCTGGGCACAAGAGCGGTTCGCCGGGGGGTAGGCGGTGCTGACGAGCGCGTTGGCCTGGGGGTTAGATGTCTGTCAGATAGGGCGTTTTCCGGCCCGAAGTCGGCCCGATTCGGCACGAATCTCCCTTGCTAAAGGCTGGGGGGCGTGTTATACTTCAAATAGTTGAAGACGCAAGGCGAAAAGTGGGCCACCCCACTTTTTGTCGTATATGGTGGTAAAGATACAATAGATGAGGACCAACGAGTGCCCCGCGCGGCGGGCAGAGCGTAAATGCGATGAAGAGTGATTTCACCCTGGCGTTTAACGAAATAGTCGAAACTCGTGCGCTTCCCAAGGAAGTCGTGCTGGATGCGCTGGCGCAAGCCCTGGTATCGGCTTACCGGCGCGATTCCAACATCTCGTCCAGCCAGCGTGTCGAAGCCCATATCGATCCGACTGGGCAGTCGCAGATATTCCTGGAAAAAGAAGTCACCGATATCGTGAATTCGGAGCAGACGGAAGTGCTGCTCGAGGCGGCGCGTGAGTTTTTCCCTGAGGTCGAAATCGGCGACATGGTCATGATGCCGGTTAAGACCAAGGCCAGCTTTGGCCGCATCGCCGCGCAGACCGCCAAACAGGTGATTCTGCAGCGCATCCGCGAAGCCGAACGCGAGTCACTTTATGAAGAGTTTGTCGAGCGCGAAGGTGATCTGGTGTCGGGCACGGTGCAAAGCGTGACCAGCGGCGCGATCACGCTTAGCCTGGGGCGTGCCGAAGCGATTATGCCCCGCAACCAGCAGATTCCCGGCGAGCGCTATCGCCATCACGACAAAGTGCGCGCCTTTGTGATGGAAGTCAAGAAGAACAGTCGCGGGCCGCAGATCGTGGTCAGTCGGGCGCACAAGAACATGCTGCGCCGCTTGCTGGAATACGAAGTGCCGGAAGTGTATAACGGCCAGGTCGAGATCAAGAACATTGCGCGCGAAGCCGGGCATCGTTCCAAGATCGCGGTGGCGGCGCTGCAAGAAGGCGTAGACCCGGTCGGCGCGTGCGTCGGGATGCGCGGCATCCGTATTCAGAACATCGTCAAGGAACTGAGCGACGAAAAAATCGACGTGATCGAGTGGAACCCCGACCCCGCGATTTTCATTGCCAAAGCGCTCAGTCCAGCCCGTGTCAGCGATATGCTGCTCGAAGAGGATTTTGACACCGGGCGCACTGCGACCGTGATCGTGCCCGATGACCAGTTGTCGCTGGCGATTGGGCGCGAAGGGCAGAACGCACGCCTGGCGGCCAAGCTGACCGGCTGGCGTATAGACATCAAGAGCGTATCCGAGGCCGCGCAAGAAGCTTTCGCAGTGCTGGACCAGCCGCCGCTGCTTGAACTGCAACAACAGCAGCAGGACCTGGTGGCCGAAGTGCTGCGCATTATGGAAAAGAAGGCGTCCAACCGCCCGGTGCAGCCGGAGGAATACCGCGTCCTCACCGATTTTGTGAAGGTCGCCGAACGGCGCTTGCTGGACGTGCGCGAAGAAGCGCGCGCCGACCGCCGGGCCCAGATGGACCTGGTGCGCGACCTGGTGCCGGACCGGGCCTTCCAGATGCAGATCAAAGAGCTGGAACTCGACGACGACATCAACCGCGCACTCTCGCGCGTCGACAATGTGGGCGACCTGATGATCCGCATGTTAGTCGATGAACCGGGGCTGGGCCAAACCCTTAAGCAGGGCGGGGCGGGCGATGATGCAATGGAAGCGATCCGTTATGCGCTGGATGACCTGGTCATTCTGAGCCGGGATGAACCTCAACCTGAGCCGGATGCTGAAGTCGAGGCCGAGGCCGAAGCGGTGGCGGAAGCCGTTGTTGAGCCGGAACCCGAACCCGCGCCGATGCCTCCTGGCCTGGTAGGCGAGTCGCTGGCGGACGTTGTGGCCGAGGATGCGGCTGACGAGGTGCCAGAAGCTGAAGCTGAGGCGGAAATCGAAGCCTTGCCGGCCTTTGTCGAGCCAGAACCAGAACCAGCACCCGCGCCAGAGCCAGTCGCCCAGGTTGAACCCGCTCCTGCCGCACCGGCTGCTGTCGAACCGGAACCAGAACCGGATCCGGTGGGCGAGGTTGCACCGGCACAACAGCCGGAATCCACCCCGGCGGAGTGGTCAGCCGCGGATGGTTTCGATGACTATGACGATGACGATCTGGACGAAGAAGCTCAGGAGCGCGAACGCAAGAAAGCCAAGCGTAAGCGCCGCCAGTTGATCTTCGATGAAGAGCGTGGCGAAGTGGTCGCGCGCCGCCGCCGTAAGGGCAGCCGCAAGCGCGACGAGTGGGACGATTACCTGGATTAGCTCCGTGACGGACCATGACTAATAAGGCGGGCAAAAAACGCGGGCGGCAGCGCCACGTCCCCCAGCGGACCTGTATCGTCTGCCGCACTACATCCGACAAGCGATCATTGACGCGCCTGGTGCGCACTCCAGACGATGGTGTCCAGGTTGATCCCTCCGGCAAATTGAATGGGCGGGGGGCCTACCTGTGTGACCAACCCGCTTGTTGGGACCAGGCCCTGGCCAGCGATGTGTTGGCCAAGGCGCTGCGTACAACCCTGACAGAAGCAGATCAAGACCGGGTCCGGGCGGCACATCCAGGTCGCCCGGTCTCCGAAACTTGATCAAGAGACAGGCTGTGCGATGTGTGCTCATTAACATGTTGCTCTTTAATAATCGGGACGGGGGGTTGCAGATGACCGTCGCAGGCTAGCAGGTGCACCTCGGTGAATCCTCACAGCTTCCTTTCCGGCATGATGTAACGCTCCCCCGTTTTTCAACCATACCCAACCCGACATTCTACAACGCGCTAGTTCCAGCAACACGAAAGGAGGCTAGCGGTGGTCACCCGGCGCAGCCAGGCAATGGTACCGGGAGTGTGCACCGCGAATCATATGGCCCAGGAAAAGCAAATACTCGAAATCCCAGATTTTCTAACTGTCCGCGAATTAGCTGATCTGATGGACGCCACGCTGATCGAAGTGATGAAGGAATTCATCAACAACGGTATCATGGCGTCGATTAACCAGCAGATTGACTTCGATACAGCGGCGATTGTGGCCGACAGCTTTGGTTTCGAGGCCCGCCCCGAAACCCCCGCTGATGCGGCGGCTGAGGTCGATGAAACCGACTTGCCGGCCTGGCGTCGGCTGTACGAAGAAGAGGACCCGTCCGCGCTGCAGACTCGCGCCCCGGTGATCACCGTGTTAGGGCACGTTGATCATGGTAAGACCTCGTTGCTGGATGTGATACGTTCATCGCGTGTGCAAGAAGGCGAGGCAGGGGGCATCACCCAGCACATCGGCGCATACCAGGCCGAGGCTGAGGGACGCCTGATCACGTTCCTGGATACTCCGGGCCACGAAGCGTTCACGGCTATGCGCGCGCGCGGAGCCCAGGGCGCAGATATCGCCGTGCTGGTGGTGGCCGCCGACGACGGCGTGATGCCCACCACGCGCGAAGCGCTGGCGCACGTCCGTGCGGCGAACCTGCCGGTGGTCGTTGCGCTTAACAAGATCGACAAGAACAACGCCAACCCCGAACTGGTTAAGCAGCAGTTGGCTGAACTTGACCTGAAGTCGGACGAATGGGGCGGCGATACACTGGTGGTGCCGGTCAGCGCCAAGACCGAGGAAGGTATCGACGACCTGCTGCAAGCCATTTTGCTGGTGGCGGACGAAATCGATATCCTGGCCAATCCCAAGCGCGAAGCGGCGGGCACCGTGCTCGAAGGGCGCACCGAAACCGGGCGCGGTCCGGTGGCGACGCTGTTGGTCCAAAACGGCACACTGCGCACCAGTGACGTGGTGGTGGCTGGTCTGTCGCACGGGCGCATAAAGGCGATGTTCGACCACACCGGGCAGCAGCTTAAGGAAGCCGGGCCATCGGTGCCGATTTCGGTCATGGGCCTGGACGAGCCGCCGCACGCCGGTGAGATGTTCGAAGTGGTCAAGGACATCAAGATCGCGCGCACCATGGTCGAAGAGCGCCGCCAGGAAGCTGCCGAGGCCGCCAACCGGCAGGTCGTTGGCCCGTCGTTGGAAGACTTCTTCAGCCGTTTCCAGGCAGGTGAGGCGAAGGAACTGCTGTTGATTATCAAGGCCGATGTCGATGGCTCGCTGGAGCCGGTCGTCAACTCGGTCGAAACCCTGGGGACGGACGATCTCAAGGTGCGGGTGCTGCACGCCGACGTGGGCGACATCACCGAAGACGACGTGAACCTGGCCAGTGTGTCGGGCGCGATCATCATCGGCTTTAACACCCGGCCCGACTCGGCGGCGGCGCGCGTGGCCGAGTCGCTGGGGATCGATATTCGCTCCTACAGCATCATCTACAAGCTGATCGAAAGCGTCGAACTGGCGCTGCACGGCTTGCTGGAGCCGGAATACGAAGACAAGGTGATCGGCGTGGCCGAAATCCGCCAGATTTTCCGGGTGCCGCGTGTGGGCAACATCGCCGGGTCGTACATCCTGCAAGGGGTGGCGCGGCGTAATGCGAAAGCGCGCGTGGTGCGCGGTGGCGAGGTGCTGGCCGAAAATCTCGGTGTAAGCAGCCTGAAACGCTTCGAAGAAGACGTGCGCGAGGTGCGTACTGATTTTGAATGCGGGATTGGGCTGGCCAACTTCGACGACATCCAGGAAGGTGACCGCATCGAGTTTTACGTCCGCGAGCGGGTCAACTAGCGACCGGGCTGCCGGTCCGCATTTTTGGACTATCCGGTGGCGCGGCCCGACCGGAGTGTACATAACGTATGCATGTGTTGATAACAGGTGTTGCGAGCCGGATTGGTCGCCTGGTGGCCGAGCGCCTGGTGGCCGATCCTGGTGTTGCAACCGTGACCGGGCTGGATGCGCGGGTCGTGCGCCCGCCGCTGCCCGGTATGCGTTTTGTGCGCGCCCGGCTGCACCAGCCGGAATGGACTGCGTTGCTGGATACCACCGACGTGGTGGTGCATGTGGCAGGCCTGATCGGGTGGCCGCTGCGCCGCCGCATCGATACTGCGCTGGTGGCCGATACGCGCCAGGTGCTGCGCGCCGTCGAATCGGCAGCGGTGCCCCGGCTGGTGGTGGTCAACAACGCTACCGTCTACGGGCCGCAGCCGGTGGGGCCGCTGCATGAAGACGCGCGCATTCGTGGGCACCAGGCGGGCGCGTATGCGCGTGACCGCGCGCTGGTCTCCGATTTCCTGGACTTGATGGCGGACCGGGCTGGTGATCGCGTCATTACACGGCTGCGCACGGCGTGGGTCTGCGGGCCGCGCTATGTGGCTCCTGTGCGCCATTTCCGGCGTGGGCCGGTGCTGGTCTGCGGCTGTGAGGCACGGCTATTCCAGGTTGTGCACGAGGAGGACCTGTGCGCGGCGATTTTGCTGGCGGTCGGGCGCGATCTGCCCGGCATCTACAACGTCAGCGCGGACAGCGGTGTGACCTTCCACGAACTGGCGGCGCTGCTGGGCGACAATCGGACGTGTGTGCCGCTGGCCTGGGCGACGCTGATGGCCTGGTGGCGCTGGCGTTGGTTGGGACGTCGCACGCCGCCGGGCTGGTTGCGCACGCTGTACCGTTGCCAGCCGGTGGATACGAGCAAGCTGCGCGCGACGGGTTGGACTCCATTGCATTCCTCGCGCGAAACGCTGCTGGACGCATTGGCAGCTCTCGACGCACAGTAGCGGCGTCGGATGGCGTGGGTGCATGTCAATTTCGGGGCGTGGTGTTTTTGTAGGGGCAATCCTTGGGGTGCCCTGGGTAGAGCCAACGAACTGCAGGTTCGCCCCTACCCCTACAGATTCCGTCTCTGGCACTGGATAGTCGCC
>JAADYV010000143.1 GCA_010092855.1 Chloroflexota bacterium
GCGCGCAGCGCCGCCAGCGCATCGTGGGCTTCAGCGTCGTTGATGGGCGCGGTGCCCAGGTTGGCCAGCCGCAGCGCCAACGCCAGCACCGCCAGCGCCAGGTACAGCACCGCTTCCAATGACAGCCGCACATCCGGCACGGGCACTGCGCCTTCCCCCGGCGAAGGGGTATCGTCGGGGTAGTTGTATTCGTCGTGAGCGGTGGTTGCTGTCGTGTTGTCGAGTGTCGCGTCAATCATAGTGTTCGGTTGCCTGCATGTTCCGTCTGGTCGTGCGCTGTGCCCTACTCTGGTGACACGCGGTAAATGGCCATCGTCGCGGACTGGCACACCGGGCGGAAGCGCTCCGCGAACTTGTTCAGCCCAAGCTGGTACGTGGCCAGCAGGTCCTGGTCCAGACCCTCATCGCCACCGGCCAGGTCGCGGACCAAATCATTCTCCGCGCTGCCGACCACCACATAATCCACGCCATAATAATCGATCACAGCCTGGGCCCGGTCCCAGTTCTGCGTGATGTACAGGTCGTTGATGTCGCTCTGCCGGTCACGGCGCTGACCGTTTTCAAAGCGGCGGTCCAGCACCTCGTCAAACGTCGAGCCGCGCCACTGGGCTTCGTGATTGTACCAGCCCAGCAGCGTCGGGATGCCGGTCAGGGCGCTAACGCGGCCCGTCGTGCGGTCGCCGCCGGTGGTCGTATACGCCCCGCCCCACGCCTCAACAATCACCACGTCCTCGCCGCTGGGTTCGAGCGCAGCAAAACACTGGATCGCCTCGTACTCCGGCAGGCTGGCCGTGACCAGCGTCGGCGCACCCTCCAACGTCAGCGGTTCGAGTTCCGGGCAGTCCTGCGTTTCCATCGGCTCGCAGCGCTTGGCTTCCATCCGCCCTGTCTCGACGAGGGCGCGTCCCTGTGCGGCAAGGACCGGGTACACCATGCCTAACCCGATGAAGACCAGCACCACCATTGCAAACGCACTGCGCAGCGTGATCGTGGCAACGCTGAAACTGGGGTAGCTGTAGCGCTCTGTTTCGTCCACTGCGGCGGCTGGCGCGGGCTGCCCAGCCAGGGTCGACCACACCGCATAGGCCGACGCCAGGCTGAACATCACCCAGCCCTGGTAGTATAGCTTAAAGACAGTGTTCATCCGCATGGCAAAATTGTCATGCAGGTAGATGAAGTCGGGTGCCAGGGTCAGCACGATTCCGGCCCCGGCCAGCAGCAGCGCAAAGCCGGTGCCCGCCGAATACGTGATCGCGCCGCGCACGGGGCGCAGTCGTGGCACAGCGGGGGCGTCGCTTTCGCCGGATGGCGCTTCGTCAGCGGACACCGGCTGCAAAACCGGCTGCGCAAACAGCCGCCCCACGATCAGGAAAACCAGCACCAGCAGCCACAGCTCATGCGGCAGGCCGGGAATGCGCCGCGCCAGGATGTCGCCCAGGATATCGCCCAGACCTAACCCGCTTGCCTGGATGTCGAAGGCCGAGATGCGGAACACCGGATACGATACCCCCTGGCGGCCCCAGTCGCGGATGATGAGCGCCGTCCACAGCACCAGCGTGGTCGAGACCGCCGCTGTCACGCCCAGCAAGCCCGCCGCCACGTTAAAGCGCCGCCCGCCGCGCCACATCTCGACCACCAGGAAGATGGTCAGGATCACCAGGAAGATGCCGAATTGCAGGAAAAACTGCTGGTAGCGCGTGGGGAAAACAGCGTTGGGCAAAATCCCGGCGGCCTGTGAAGTGAAACTCACGAACCAGGGGAAGTAAAGAACCACCGTTAGCCCGAACATGATCGCCGCAAACTGCGCGGACTTCCACACGTCCTCCCAGGTGAGCACGCCGCTGCCATTCACCAGCAGCCGCCGCAGCACCTCCGCGCCGATCACGAACACGATGTAGACCGCGTCCCACGAGTTCATGAACACCATGCCACCTACCCACACAGCGTACAGCGGGTATTCGAACCATTCCAGCGCCGCGCCGCCACGCAGCACCAGGTTCAACGCCAGGGCCACGGCCAGCACCGCAAACGGCAGCGCCAGCACATGCGGGTGAATGTCGGAAAACGTGAAGCTGAAGCTGGGGAACTCGGCAATCGGCTGCAAGCCCAGCGCCTCGTCGTCGGATGCATTGTCGTCCAGCGGATAGAATTCCAGGTCTTTGACGACGCGGCTGTATTTCCAGTTGACGCCGTAGGTATATTCGCCCTGCTGGAACGGGGTTTTGCGTTTCCACACGGGTTCGTTGCCCCCGTAGCTGCCGACCGGGTATTCCCCGATGATGGTGCCGGTATCATCCTCAACCACGAACGTCCCTTCGCGGCCCTCGACATCCCAGAAGTTGAAATAGTCCGCGTCGATCAAATCCACGTCGGCGAGATAGCCGCGATAGGGCACCTCGATCAGCGCCATGCCCAGGTTGCCCATCAACACCAGCATCACCAGCGCCAACACACCTGCGCTCAAGGCTCCGGCCCGGTTGGGGCGACGCGGGGTGGACTCCGGCGCGTCGGGTGTGCGCGGTGTGGCTGGCTGGTCAGGCGAACTATCCGCCTGGCCGCGGCGCGCAACCACCATGTTGTATACTACGCCCAGCGCCCCGGTCCCGGCCAGCGCAAACAGCAGCCCGATCATCATGTTAAACGCGATGCCGCTGGTCACGCCGCCCAGGTCGGCCAGCATCGCCATGACCAGATAGCCAAAGTAGTAGTAGGAGATGGCGTACCCGGCCAGCCACGCATCGTTGGGCGGGAAGGTGTCGCTGGCCCGGATGCTGTTGAGGAACATGATGTCCATCGGCTTTTCGGCGCTCATCATCTCCGGGTTATGAGCGCGGTAGAGGCAGCCCACCAGGAACAACAGCGCAAACAGCACCTCGACCGTAATCACCAGCGGCGCGTGCTCGCGCAACCAGGGACGCACGGGTGGACGGTCCGGCCAGCGCACAAAGACCGTCACCGCCAACGCGATCACGATGCCCCAGGCCAGCAGCATACTGCCCGGCGTGTTGCGCAGCAGGCCCAGGCTGCCCAGGAACCAGAACACGAACCCGATCAGCATCAGGCCCGCCGCCCGCGCCAGGCTGTAGCCCCGGTCTGGCAACCCGCCCATCACGCGGAACAACAGCGGCCACACCGACAATCCCGCCAGCGTCACCAACAGCCACCAGGACAGCATGTCGCCGCCTTCCGGCCCGAATAACCAGTCAATAATCAGCGAAAAATCCATGTGTTATGTTTTCTATGTTGTGTTCCTGCGCGTTATTACCCCTCCCCTCCGACCCCTGGTCGGTTTCCCCTCCCCGAAAACGGAGAGGAGATTGTAACGCTTGCTGATTTCCCCCTCTCCGCGTGCGGGGAGGGGGTCAGGGGGAGGGGTAAACCAACAACAGCAAGTCATCCTTACGCCAGTACATACCACCCAACTGGGGTGTTCTACCGCGCGGCCACCGGCGACGCCGACCATTCCGCACCGGGCACCACGCGGTAAATCTTGTCCTGGTAGACGCTTTGTTCCGGGCAATCCTCGATGCGGTCTACGTTGTTCAGCACGCACACGGCTCGCTCGTACACCACCTCTAGCAAGCCCAGCTCGACCATATCGTCGAACTTCTCCAGGCCCTGCGCATGCCCCGGCGTCAGGATGCCCTCTTCACCGGGCAGGATGTCGTCGTAGGTCACGCGCTCCATGATGCCCAGCACAATATATTCGATGTCGTATTCTTCGATCAAATTCTGGGCCGTCTCGATACCATATGCGCCCGCCAACTGGTAGAAGGCAGCGGTGTTGTTCTGGCGGGTGTGGATCAGCGCGTTCATGTTGGGCAGCGTGCGCTGCTGCGTCTGGTGCCAATCCCAGCCCAACAGCGTCGGCAGCCCGGTATTGACGCTTACCCGCCCGCTCCAGCGATAGAGCGGGGAATACAGGTGCGCTTCCATGATCACCGGCGTGCCCTCGATGTTCTCCTGCATCCAGCGGATCAGGTGATAGTCGCTTTCCAGCGAGAACCACACCCCGTTTTCGCCGTGCACGCTGTATTTCATGTATTCCATACCATCCAACGTCAGCGGGGTTTCGTCCGCATTAAAGCGGTCCAACCAGCGTGCCTGGGTTGCCAGTACGGGATACAGCAGCGCGATAGTCAGCAGGATCGCCAACCCGGTCTGCCACACCGCGCGCACCGGGCCATTCCAGCGCCAGGACGTGCGCAGCATCCACGCCAGCCCGATGCCGGAGACGATGCTGAACAGGAACCAGACCTGGATATAGAATTTGAATACGGTGTTCTGGCGACCAATATCACCGGCCAGCACCACAATGTCGACGCCCAGCGTAATCGCCAGCGCCAGCACAACCAGCGCATACACGGGGCGCAGCAGCGGACTCTGACGCGGCAGGAAGAACAGGAGCGCGGCCCAGGCCATCAGCGGGCCGGAAACCAGCAGGTGCGGCACGTCGCGCACGCCCATCACCAGCGACACAAACAACCCTGACAGCACGATCAAGCCCACGCCGCCGACCGTCACCAGGCGGCCTTCCAACTGGCGCACACGCAGCCCGCGCAGCCAGCGCACCGTCAGCCACAGCAGCAGCGAGAAGACGATGAACAGGAACACGCCATGAATCAGCAGGTAGGCCCACAGCGGCGTGCGCTCGAATTCCGACAGCTTGACCTGGTCGTACTGCGTGGCGAAATAGGCCGTGAAGGGCCAGGCGGCGATGAAGGTCAGGATCACAAACCCGGCCACGCGCAGCAGCAAGTTGACCACGATGCGGCGGTTGACCCCGGCTTTGAGCGCGATCACGACGCCAGCGTAGACGAGCAACACCAGCGCCAGCGCCCCAAAAACCCACAGCAGCATACTGGGCACGGACAGCGACGGCTCGATCAGTTCTTCGCCGTGCAGCAGCCCGGTCTGCGATTGTTCGATGGCAGCGCGGCGTTGGAGGAAGTACAGCGACACGCGCACAAACCCGGCCCCGACCATCACGACAAACGCGCCCAATATCCAGCGCCAGGCGAAACGCGGCGCGAGCCAACCCAGGAATTCGTCGGCAATGGCGGCCTGCTGTTGGTTGTACGTGGTGCGCGTTGCTTCCAGCCATGTAACATAAACCATGCCCGCCGCGCCTAGGATCAGGTAGGTGATCCAGTCCCAGGAGTTGGTGGGCCGCAGCACGCCGACCGCCATCGCGCCCAGGCACAACGCAAGCGTGGCTTCCCAGCGGTTGCGCAAGCCCTGCCCGGCTCCAATGATCTCGGCCAGCAGCCACAGCAGGACCAGCAGCGTGACCGGCATGGCGATCATGTGGGCGTGCATATCGCCGTAGAGGAAGGTGAAATAGGGCATTTCGTTGATCGCATTGTTTCCCGCCCCACCGGGCAGTTCGCTGATGATGCGCGTGGGGGCCCAGTGCCAGCGGTGCGAGCCATTTTCTGGGAACGGCTGGCCATCGAGCATTTCGTCCAGGCCGCCGAAGAACGAGCCGACCAGTTCGCGGAAGTTGCCAAAGCTGTGCTGCAACTGTTCGGTGGCCGCAATCGCGCGGGACTCGTCGTAGATGGCGTCGGTGGTTTCTTCGTCGATGCGCACCTGGAGCAAAATCTGCTGCTCTGGTGTTTGCGGTTCCTGGCCGGTGTGGTCACGGAAACGTTGGAGTTCCTGCTCGGAAATCTCCTGGCGAATTTCCGTATACTCAGCATTCAATTCGGCGCGGCGAATGGTGGTCAGTGGTGGCTCGGCGTTCCAGCCGTCCATTTTCGCCACTTCGGTCACGAAGACGTGCAGCACGCCCAGGTTACCCAGCACCATGGCCAGCACCAGCGCCGCGACCCCGGCCAGCCATGCGCTGCCACGCGGGGAGCGCGCTTCGCCGGTAGGCAGCGGCAGATCATCGCCATCGTCTTCGGTGTCTTCGTCAGCTAAGATGCCTTCAATGTCTGCGGCATTTTCGTCGAAATCGACATGATCTGCATCACCGGCCAACAACGGCGTCACGATGCGCGGTTCGTCGCGGGTCGCGCCGACGATCACACCCGGTTCGGTGCGGCGCGCGCGCACCCAATTATAGGCGATGCTGAACACGCCGATACCGGTCATGGCGAACAGCATCGGCAGGATGAGGTTGTAGGCAATCGACGGCTGCACACCCAGCAGTTTGACGGGTGCGCCGACGATCACATAGCCGAAGTAGTAGTAGTTCAGGTAACCGCCGGAAAACCAGGGATCAAGCGGCGGGAAGACCGTGCTGCGCACGACCGCATTGAAATAGGCAAAATCCATCGGTCTTTCGCCGCCAAAGGGACTGTGCCACATGTCCGGATTACCAAGGCGTACCCCCACGAAAAACAGGAACAGCAGCAGGGTCAGCCCTTCGATCAACAGCAGGTGCCGCCGGTTAGCGCGGATGTAGTCCCAGAAGTCCGCGCGCCGCCGCCAGACCATCGCCGCGCTCAGGGCCGCCAATCCCAGCAGAATCAGCAGCAGACCAGGGCGCGTCCAGGTCAGGATGTTGAGCGTGCCACCGACCCACGCGATCCAGGCCACGATCAGCCACCCCGCTAGCTTGGCTACCGGGAAGGCTCGGTCGGGCAAGGCAGGGAACAGCGCGAACAGCAGCGGCCATGTCAGCCAACCGACCACAACCATCAGCAGCCACCAGATGAACACGGCGGCGACGTGGTTGCGGTTGATCAGCGAGTCGGTGTCGAATAGCCCTGACCAGGTGCCGTTGTCGCGTTGGATGTTCCACTTTTCATCGTCGAATTGCAGCAGCGTCGGGCTTTCGGACACCTGTTCCGCGCCCCAGGTGAGGATGCTCACCGGCTCCGGATCGACCACGTAGCCCAGGTTGGCGGTTTCGGCGCGCCGCCGCGAGACGCTGTTGAGAATAGCCTGTGTGTTTTCCGACGAGTAATTCTCATTCTTGCGGAAGACCAGCACCGCCGGGTGATCGTAAACGGTATAGGCTTCTTCGGCTTCCCAGTGATCGTTGAGGAATTCGACCCAGCGCTCGTTCATCCAGTCCGGAAAGTCGTCGGTGGGCAAAATCTGGTCGGGAATGCTGATCGGCCCCACGCTGGGATACGAGGTGAAGGTACGCACCAGGTCGAAGCCCAGCCGCCCGTCGAACAGCGCCTCGTAGTACGCCAGGGTCATCGGCCAGCGCATCGGCATCCGAGAAAGCGAGTCGTAGAAACGGTTGCTGGTGATGACCACGTAATCGGCCTGGTCCAGCGTCAGCAGCATCGCGTCATACTTATCGTCCACATCCTCCCACACCATCCACAGCTTGAGACCCTGGTAGAAGCTGGGGAACATGCCGATGGCGGCACAGTCGTATGTCGCCAGGCCGGAAGGCAAGTCGTCGCGATAATACTCGTCATCGTCGATTGGGCATACTGACGTTGGCACCGGGTCGTCCCAATCGCCTTCCCAGGCTATGACCGGCCCAGAGGTGTAAATCGGGTCCGGCGATTCCATGTACAGTCGGTAGGTGTTTTTGATGGGATCACCGGGCAAGACGGGCAGCGGTGGGTCGAAGATCAGGGTGCGCGGTGGTCCCAGTGAATCAGCCCCGGCCTGTAAATCGTCGGTGATGGTCACCGAGCGCTGTTCCCCGGTGGGAGCCATCAGCAAAAAGCGCACCGTCTCGGCATCGTCGTCGCGCAACACGTCGCCCAGGTGCGGAATGTCGATCTGGCGGATTTCGCCTTCAATCGGCACGGTAAACGCCTTAACTTCGGTCAGGCTGCCCACCGGCCACAGCGTCGGCACCGAGGGCACTTCGTCCGACGAGCCGCGAACAAACGGCTGTGAATCGAGCGCAACGTCTTCCAACCAGTTGATGCCGCTTTCGACGCGCTGATAGGTCACCGTGATGTGGGTCGATGCCGTACCCGCCTCGTCGACCACATTGCCTACCAGCGTCACCGGGCCGCGCTCAACCTGGAACTGCAGCGAATAATAGCTGGGAATCGCATCCAGGCCGGACACACCGGGGTCCACGTTCGGAACCAGGTTGGGATCCGCCGGGTCCACCTGGCCCAGCGCCTCCCAGTCAATGCCTTGTAGGAAAATGGGCTGGTCGGGTTCCAGGATGTACTGCGTGCCATAGGTCGATTCATCCACCGCAAAATCGCCGCGCAGGACGCCTTCGTACACCGTCATACCTTGGTCGCTGCGTACGATGCGCACGCGGATCTGCTCGCTGTTTGCGTCTCGCGCCGGATCGCTCAGGCGGTTAAACGCGATCCGGGTTAGGTAGGCGTCCTCGGTCACCGTTAGGGGGTAGTTTTCGACGTGCCCCTGCTGGTACTGCACCACGTCAGGTGCCGTATGATCCTGGGCGGCGGACACGCCCACATTGACCAGGTGGCGGTTGCCATCCGTGCCTTCGACCCAGACGCCGAAGTCGCCGGGCACGTATTCCTGGAACCAACGCGAGGCCGCCACGCGCGTGAGCTGCTGGCTGTGAATCCGGTGCATCCCATAGCCGAACAGCGCGGTGTAGACGCTCACGGCAATCAAAAGCGCGACCGTGCCCGCGAACGCCAGCCGTGACCAAGTCACGGCTCGCCCAGCGAAAGCTGGGCGGCGCGTGTACGCGCGGCGTTCGCGTACCAGCGCCCACGTTTTTTCCACCAGCGTCCACAGCGCCCATGCACCAAACAACACCAGTGCCGGGTAGATCGGCAGGAAATAGCGCATTGTCGTCACCCAACGCCCGCCGATCCAGCCAAAGATCACCAGCACCCACATAAACGGTAGCAGATGCCGCGTCCAGTAACGCCGCGCGCGCAAAATGCCGATGCCAGCCACGCCCCACCCGATCCATCCGACCAGGCCGAGCGGAATGCCCAGGCCCCACAGCACGATATTGCGCCAGGGGAATAGATACGGCGGGCGGTCCGCCCACTGGTGATTCGGCGGCGCGTCCCAACTACCGGAGGTTTGTTCTGCTGCGGTTTGCAGGTCCTCCCACCAGCCGGGATTCCGCTCGAAACTAAAGAAGCCAGGACCCTTTAGCGCATGGGGATGCAATACACGGAACACAAATATCGACACCAATGCCGCAACCACCACGCCCGTGATACCATACGCGACTATGCGCCCGCGCTGGCTGCGCGACAGGCCGGGATCAAACAGCGGGAGGGAGCGCACAAACGCCGCCAGTACGATGATCCCCGCCAGCGGAGCCATGTTAACGCGCGTGGCCGCGGTCGCGCCCAAGGCCAGACCGAACAGCGCACAATCGGTCAGCCCGGTCAGGTCGGTGACCAGCAGCAGCAATGTCACCAGCGCTACAAAGATGGCCGGCCACGTCGCCAGGATGCAGGTTACCAGCCCGATCACAACCAGCGTCCACACCAGGCCAATACCGGCCAACACCAGCGTATTGCGGGTCGCCAGCGTATAGCGACCAATCTGCTCACGTAGTAGCGCCGTCGCCAGGAACATCACCAGCACGGCCAGCGAGACAATCAGGCTAGCTGCCCCTTGCGCGACCAGGTCCGCCGCCAGGGCAAAATCATCCGCCACCAGACTCAGAATGCCCCATCCCACCAGCGCATTCACCGACGCGATCACGCCCGTCCGCACGTACAACGGATGTCCACCGCGCCCACCAGTCAGCAGGTCAATGACCGCCGTGATCACCAGCGTGACCACAAACAACCCGCCTAACGCCAGCAGCCCTAGCGTGGGATACTCGCTGTCGGAGGTGTTCCACACCATCGCGGCGGCCCACGTCGCCAGGTACGGCACAGACGACATGCCCTGGATCGCGTGGACACTATCCAGCGCGCGCACGGCCATGAAC
>JAADYV010000649.1 GCA_010092855.1 Chloroflexota bacterium
ACCGGCTTGCATATCATCTCCAAAATGCGCCATGATGCGGCGTTGTATTTGCCTTACAGTGGACCCAAGCCCCGGCGCGGGCCAACACCCCGTTACGGCGAAAAACTCAACTACGCCCACTTACCGGCTAACACGCTGTGTCACTCGGTCATTGATGATGACTACCGGATTGATACCTACCAGATGCAGGTGTTCCACAAGTCGTTCTCCGCCGCGCTCAATGTGGTGGTTGTGGTTAAAACCCATCTCGAAACCGGTAAACGCGGGCATGTGGTCCTGTTCAGCACCGACCTTGCGCTGGCTGCTGACCAAATTGTTGATTACTATGCGCTCCGTTTTCAGATTGAGTTCAACTTCCGTGACGGTAAGCAATATTGGGGCCTGGATGACTTTATGAACGTGAAATCTGTCGCCGTAACCAATGCGGTCAATCTGGCCTTTCTCATGGTCAACTTGTCGGCGGTCATGCTCACGCCCTATCGAGTTGCCCAACCGGATTTTAGCGTACTCGATCTCAAAGCTCAGTTTCGTGCCCGGCGGTATCTCGATGAAACAATTAAAATGCTTCCCGATCCGCCCGGTGACGATTTAGTTTCTCGCATCTGGCGACGTTTATCCGCATTCAGCGGCATTCGCGTTCGCCAACTTGACCGTTTCGCCGCTTAATTGGCGAAGGTATTGAAAAAGAAAGGATATTTTTGATGGAATACGTCAGGTTAGGCGAAACCGGCATGAAGGTGTCGCGCATCTGTCTGGGCATGATGTCTTATGGCACGTCGCAATGGCGTGACTGGGTGCTGGATGAAGAGGACAGCCGCCCGTTTATTCAGCGCGCGCTGGAACTGGGTATCAACTTCTTCGACACCGCCGATATGTATTCCTTGGGTGTCAGCGAGGAAGTCACCGGGCGGGCGCTGCGCGATTTTGCCAGGCGGGATGAGGTCATTGTGGCGAGTAAAACCTACTGGCCGATGAGTGACGATGTCAATGCCCGTGGCCTCTCGCGCAAGCACCTGATGGACAGTATCGACGCCACGCTGCGCCGCCTGGGGATGGAATACGTAGACCTTTATTATATTCACCGCTGGGACTACGAAACGCCGCTGGTCGAAACGTTGGAGGCGCTCAATGACATCGTGCGGGCTGGCAAAGCGCGGTATATTGGTGCGTCGAGCATGTTCGCTTGGCAGTTCGCCAAAGCGTTGTATACCGCCGAATTGCACGGTTGGACGCGGTTTGTCGCCATGCAGAATCACTATAATCTGATCTACCGCGAAGATGAACGCGAGATGATCCCGCTGTGTATCGACGAGGGAATCGGGATTCTTCCCTGGAGTCCGCTGGCACGCGGCTTTTTGACTGGGAACCGCCATCGCGAAAAAAGCGCCGTCACCACGCGCAGCCAGACCGATGATATGGCTCACGCGATGTACTATCAGGGTCATGATTTCGACGTAGTAGATCGCGTGGTGGAACTGGCCGAAAAGAATGGGCACTCTCCAGCGCAGATCGCGCTGGCGTGGATGTTGCACAAACCCGGTATCACCAGCCCGGTCATTGGCGCGACGAAAATGCACCATTTGGAAGAGGCAGTCGCTGCGGTCCAGATTTTGCTGTCTGAAGCTGATCTGGCCTACCTCGAAGCACCGTACCAGCCGCACACGATTCTCGGTCATTCGTAATACTCACACGGTGGGCAAGGCCTGCAAGCCTTGCCCCAAATGATCATTTCCCATAGTTGAGTCCCCTGAAAAAAGGTGGAGTGGGATAGGGTAAAATAAAGGGAGCAAATCAGACCCGAAGCCGAAGTGAGAAGATGCATGTTTCGCAAAAACGATGAGCACCGCCAAAAGCCAATGTTCAGCACACTGGATGACCTGCCGGAGAAGCAGCGCCAACGCCTGGAAAACTCATGGGCGGGTACGTTTTACCGCGAGTTCTTTTGCCGGATTGACGAGGAGATTTTCGCGATACTGTATAGTGATCAGGCGTCGCGTCCGAACATACCGGTGAACGTGCTGGTGGGGTTGGAGGCGCTGAAGGCGGGGTTCGGGTGGAGCGACGCGGAGTTGGAAGCGCAAATGGCGTTCAATATCCAGGTGCGGTATGCGGTGGGGTATCGCGATCTGACGGTGGGGCATTTTGAGTTGCGGACAGTGTACAATTTTCGGCAGCGACTGGCGCAGCACATGCAGGCGACCGGCGAGAATCTGCTAGAAGAAGCGTTTGAGCAGGTAACGGATGAGCAAATCGAAGCGCTGGAGTTGAAAACAGGCAAACTACGCATGGACAGCACGCAAATCGCGAGCAACATCCGGCAAATGAGCCGGGTGCAACTGCTGGTGGAAGTGGTTCAGCGGGTGTGGCGGATGCTGACCGAGGAAGACCAGGCGCATTATGCGGCAGAGTGTGCGCCGTATCGCAAGGGAACGTCGGGCCAGTACACGTATCACATCGAACCAGGCGAAGCACCGCACCACCTGGAAGCCATCGGGCACCTGATGCGGCAGTTGGTCATCGAGTTGGCGACCGACTATGGCGACCACGACACCTATCG
>JAADYV010000650.1 GCA_010092855.1 Chloroflexota bacterium
CACCCAGGGTGTGCACGTCGGTGCTGCCGTCGAAGCTCAACGTATACAGCGAGCGGCTGTCGCGCCAGCGGTACGCGCCGAAGAACCCCAGCTTAGCGGGTTCGGAACCGGGCAGCGTGCGCTGGAGGTAGATGCCGCTATCGGCGGGATTCTCCTGGAACGGCGTCCAAAAGGCGATCCAGCCACCGCCGGGCGCGACCTGCACATCACGCAAATAGCGGTAGGTGCCCAGATCGACGGCCTGCGGGTCGTCCGCGTCCAGGTCCAGCACCCGCAGCGTGGTTTCGGCCAGGTAGGTGGTGGGCCGGATGATCAGCAGGCGGTGCTCGTCCAGCCACTGCACCGCTCCGCCCGGCTGGGTATAGGCCCGGTACGCGCCGCTGCCGTCCAGGTTGCTGACCCACACCTCCAGGCTGGCGGGCTGCTGGCCGGGGTAGATGTCGCCATAGTAGACCTGCCACAGCAGCCGCTCGCCGTCCGGGGACACGCTGGGATAGCTGCCCTGCGTCAGCACGTCATACGTTTCGCCTGCATCCCGGTCGGTGACCAGCATGTCGCCGGAGATGCGCTCGATGCTCACGCGGCCATCCGGCGAGCGCAGCGGCGGCGGGGTGGGCTGCACGTACTCTCGTGGGGAACCGTCCAGCGGCTGCCGGAAGACGCCCGATCCCTCGCCCGGCACCGCATCTACAATGTAGACCGCCTGCGTTTCGTCCGGGTACCACCACGCGCCGATGTTCCACACATCCTGCGCAATCACCTCGCGTGTGACGGTCACGTCCTCCGGCAGCGGGTCGAGCGTGCGGCGCACGGTGGCGTTGGGCGGAGGAGCCAGCGCCACGCGCGGCGGCCAGGGGCGCAGGTAGCTGTTGAGGAAGTTACCGCTGAACTGCACGTCCGGCTGGTCTTCGATGCGCAGCCAGCGATAGGGCGCGTCGAGGTCCTGCTGGAAGGGGTTCACGAACGGCCCGATGCTGGCCAGCATGTGCCAGGGCTGCTCAAAAAACGGTAGCGGATTGTAGGCGCGCTGGTAGTCCTCGCTGCGGATTTCCAGGTGCAGGTGTGGTCGCGATTCGCACGAGCCATCTGGATCACCGGAGAGGCCAATCCGCTGCCCGCGTTCGACGGTGTCCCCGCGCTGGAGCGTGGGCGGCTGCTGCAGGTGCCCGTACAGCGAGACGTAGCCTGTACCGGGGTGATCCAGCACGATGTTGTGCGGCTCTGAGCCAAAGCTGGAATCGTCCGAGAAGGCCACCACACCATCGGCAATGGCCAGCACCGGCGTGCCGCACGGCACCTCGATATCGAGCCCGAAGTGCATCCCCTGCCCGGCGATGTACCACACGTCGCCATAGTTAAAGGCAGTGGTGGTGTTGCCGTAGTGCTGCTCATACAGCCAGGTGTTCGGCCCCGGCTCCCCGGCGATGGGGAACGAAAACGGCGGTCCGTCCGGCGATTGGGCGGCGGTGGTCGGTGCGGTGGACGCCGTGAACGGCAGCAGCAGCGCGAGCAGCATAAGGATAGCCAGGACAGAAACAAGGGTGCGGTGATAGGAAGTGTGCATGGGGTCTGCCTCGATAAGTTGAATGTGGGTATGTGAAGACGCCTCTCCATAATATATTTACTAGAGAACGCGATCCACTGACCACCGTTGAAAGGTAGCGCAATCATGTCTGTGCGTCAAAGCGGCGCTATCGGGTGAAGCGGTGCTGCTGGTCTGGCATGGACGGGTACCATGCGATAATAGCGAAAACGGAAATTGAGTTGCCGAGAGGGGTGCCATGACCCTTGATAATCTCACCCAACGCCTGCGAACCATCGCTGACCGTGAGGGACGTTCCCCGGAAGCGATCTTGCAAGAATTGCTCGATGCGTATGAGGAAGGCTTGTCTGGCGACGCCCCCAAAGACCCCATTGACTAGTTCATCGGAGCCTTTGACGATAATGTAACCGATCTATCGACAACCGTCAGTGAGACTCTACGCCGGAAGATTGCAGTAAACGCAGAGGGGTTTTGCATAGGCCACTGAAGGTTAAGCCCCCTCTCCGCGCGCGGGGAGGGGGTTTGGGGGAGGGGTAATCCGGTTCACTCACGGCAGTTGGTCGGCCCCCGGCGGCGGAGGCTGGGGCGACGGCGTGGGCGTAATGTAGGGCGCGATGGCGGTCGCGGTCTGGACGGCGGCCTGGGTTTGCTGGGCGAAGATCGCTTCGGCGGTGGCCTGCATGTCGATGGGCTGCTCACTGATGGTCACGCGGTTGGCCAGGTTGAAGGGCCGCACCACCTCGAACCACGTCTGCCCCGGCTTGAGGTGCATCGTTTCGCCATCGGGGAACGTCAGCCACAGCCCGGTCCGACCCTGGGCGTGCCACCACGTTCCTTCCCACCACTGGCCATCGCGGAGCAACCAGGCGTCCCCATTGCCCCACAGCGCCGTCTCGATCACGATCCCGGCGGTTTCGCTCTCGTAGATGTCAGGGCGGTCAATGTGCTCGGCGGCCAGGATCACCACGTTGTCAGTAGCGATCTGGTTGCCCGTCACGGCATCGACGTGGGGAATGTCGGTGTTCCAGCGGTAATAGCGCCCGTCGCCGGGGTTGTATTGCCAGCGCGTGGTCTGCAGGTCGTTCCAGTATTCGATGTAGATGTCCTGCGCGGGCACGCCGCCGGGATCAGGCTCGTAAGAAAAGGCCAATCCCCGGAAGGCCATACCCTGGTTGACCTGCCGTTCTTCGGCCACGTCCCACATTTCGTAGGTGTTGCCATACAGCGTGTGCTCGTAGGGCTTATCTTCTTCCCCAGAGCGGCAGAATGGCGGGCAGTTGACGCCGTGCTGTGGCGTGAGCGCGCGCCAGAACCAATCGGCTTCCATGATGTAGTTGTCGATCCAAGCGTTCGCGCCGCTGTAAGCCAGCAGCCCCTGGAACATCACCACCAGCTCCAGGTCCAGCAAGCGGGCGCTGCGGATGCTGCCCACGCGCTCGGTGCCCTGGCTGCGGTAGATGGCGGCAAAGCGGGTTACCCCGCCCTCGACCTCGTATTCGAACACGATGTCGGCCTCGTTGAGTCCGCTCTGGGGCCGCACCACCGGCGGAAAATTGGA
This sequence comes from Chloroflexota bacterium, assembly GCA_010092855.1. GTDB lineage: Bacteria > Chloroflexota > Anaerolineae > Aggregatilineales > Aggregatilineaceae > TC-15. Next base: position 3,102 of record JAADYV010000650.1, read on the forward strand.
CACCTTGACGATCAGCGTGCGGCGGTCGCGGGCTTCATCGCTGGGATAGGGCAGCCCGGTCAGGGGATTGAAGTCTTCCGGGTATTCGTCCGGGCCCACAGTGGTCGCGGTCGGGCTGGGGGTGAAAGTCGGTGTAAAGGTCGCGGTCGGCGAGGGCGTTTGCGTCGGCGTAGGCGTTGGCGTGCGGGTCACGGTGGGAGTCGCCGAGGGCGATGGGCGCAGCGTGTTGGTGGGCGGCGGCGACGGGCGCAGCGTATTGGTGGGCGGCGCAGTGGCGCGCAGTGTATTGGTCGGTGGGGCGGTAGCTTGCAGCCCATCACCGGACTCCGCCTCGGTTTGGGGAGTCAACATCACCAGGCTGGCCAGCGCAACGGCGGCCAACACCCCCACAACGATCACGGCTGTTGCTCGCATAGGCGTCTTTTTTCACCTCAGGCTTGTTCAGTGTGCACGGTGGAACAGTATAGCGTGCTGCACCGGGCTTGACCATGCACAATTGTGGACAATCAGGTGAGCGGTGGGCAATGGTGGGCTGGCGAGATGTGGCCGTGTTGACATCTGTACTCAAGAGTTCGACATTCACCAGCGAAAATGTCAACACTACCTAACGCACCCAAAATGCTCCTGCACAAAATTGATCTTCATGGACGGTCCATTAAGCGAAAACGAAGATGTGACAACTGTCTACATTCTTTATGCAGAGTGTCACCCCCCAGGCATGAATAATTGCGGTATTCTTTAGGTGTAGTGGTTGAACAACTCTGATTTTTGGCCCCTTTTGTGCAGAGTTGCGCCAATGTTTTCCTCCTTGTGCATCAGTGCGTGATAGTCGCCCGCTATCGCGCACTGAATGCGTCTGGGGGATGTTGCGTTTTTGAGGGTAGCAGTGCGTTCGCGCACTGAATGCGTCTGGGGGATGTTGCGTTTTTGAGGGTAGC
>JAADYV010000011.1 GCA_010092855.1 Chloroflexota bacterium
GACGGTGCGCCAGCACCTGCAGACACCGCGGACACAACACCCCCGGACGAAGGCGCAACCGTGCCCGCTGCAGAACCTGCCCCCGAAGCTGTCCTGGATGAATCGCCCCTGGTGGTCAGCCCTGAACGAACTACCGTCCTGGTGCTGGGCATTGACCAGCGGGGGGATGAAGAAGGCCCCTTCCCAACGGACACGATTATCCTGCTGTCGATAGACGAGGTTGCGCAGACAGGCGCGATCCTGTCGATTCCGCGTGATCTGTGGGTCGAGATACCAAACCAGCCCCTGCCGCACAAAATCAACCAGGCCTACATCATCGGCGAAAACAACAATTATGCCGGTGGTGGTGGACCGTTGCTGGCCATGCACACGGTGGAACAACTCCTCGGCTTGCGCCGGGGGGACATTGATTACTACGTGGTCGTCAACTTTGATGTGTTTCTGGCTGTGGTCGAACCGCTGGAACCCATCGAAGTCTGCCCGGAAAGCGAAATCCGGGACGAGGAGTATCCTGACGGGAGCTATGGCTACATGACCGTATATTTCCCGGCGGGTTGCCAGGATTTGAACGCTGAGAAACTGCTGCAATACGCGCGTACCCGGCACGGCAACAGCGATGTGGATCGCTCCGCCCGCCAGCAAGAAGTCATCATGGCCGTGCGCAGCAAGGTATTCAGTCTGGGCGGTGTGGTGGCGCTGCTGCCAGAAGCATGGGACCTGTGGAATGCCTTGCAGGACGATGTGGAAACCAACATGTCGATTGAGGAAATAATCCGGCTGGCGCGCGCCGCCGAAGCAATCCCGGAAGGGAACATTCGCCGGAGCCAGATCACGCTTGATGATGTGTATACTGCCGAAATCAACAACGAACAGGTGCTGATCCCGATTCCGACAGACATCCTGGTGTTGATGGAAAACCTGTTCCGCCCACCGGACTAACAGGTATGACCGAGTTCCACACGTGACAGAAAGCAATAAGGAGCACGCGCCTGTGCTCCTTTCGTTGTTCCCCTGGTACGACCAACGGTTCGCTCAGTCCAGTCGCACCGCGTCAAAACGGGGACCTACCGGCAGCGTGACAATGGGCTGCCACTCCCCCCCCAGCGTCCCGTAACCGATAGTGTGACCCAGGTAGACCCCATCTTGTCCATATTCCGGGGCAAGCGCGGCGTAGGTGGTCGAGTCAACCCATAGCGCGTCATCAAGCCAGGCCGCTCCGGGGAATGGTTCGAGATCGTCACCGGGTTGTCCAAGCTTTAGCGCCGGTGGTGCACCATACAGAACAAGAAAGCGCTGTCCGGCGGGCAGCCACTGATCAAACGCGATCAATCCGTAGGTCTCTTCCCGGACAACGCGGGGGTCGGTGCCATCACTGTTGGCGATCAACAATGTCGTAGCGAGTCCGAGGTCCGAGTGCGAAGTCCACGACAGATAAGCAATCAGCGTGCCGTCATTGGAAAACTGCGGCAGGTGATAAAAATCTGCCTCGACTGTGCCGGTCTGCCGTGGTGTTCCGATGACGGGTATCAGCCACAGCGTGGTCACGGCTGGCTCAGTGGCATACACCAGCTCGGCAGGCGGGATGGCGGTCTGCACGCCGCTGCTGTCCGGCAGCCAGTCCAGCCGGGCGTGCCAACGGGCGGAACTGGCTGTCGCCACCGCCCGGAACTCCAGCGCAACGGTGCGTGTGCCCCTGGCCGGATCGTAAAACGCGATAGTGCCGGGAACACTGGGATCGCCGGGTAAACCGTAGTCGCCCGCCGCCGACAACGCTGACAGGTCCCCTTCTGGCGCAGGGAAAATCTGGCCGCCCTCGCCATCGGCCAGCAGCCGCTCCGGTTCGCCATCGGGAACTGCCACGCGCCACAGATCATCCGCCGGGCGTATCCCGGCATCCACCCCTAACAGGGTGTTGAAATATAGCGCGCGCCCGTCGTGCGCCCACGCAACCTGGGCCACCCGGCGCGGCTCATCGTCAGTGATCTGGTCCATACTAAAAAGGTGCTTATCGACCGTACCATCCGCTGTGGTGATCCACAGGCCGGGATGGCCCGGCTCGCGCATTGACATGATCCACACCCCGTCGGGTGAGATGTTTACGTAATACGCCTGGCCGCTGGCGAGCTGGCGCGGGGTTTCGTCACCCGTTTGCCATATAGTCAGGGCTTCGTCATCCTCCCAAGCCACCAGCAGGACCGGCTCATCCTGGGCGTGCACACTGGCCAGCGGAGCCAGCAGCGCAGCGATCAAGCCCAGGACCACCACCAGGGCCAGGTACTGGTGCAGCTTGAAGGTCGGGTGCCAGAAGCGGGGTGCGGCAACGGCATTAAACAGCGAGTCGTCGGGATGGTACAAGCGGGTATAGCGGTCGGAGGGCGGCGGAGTCTGGTCCTGACGCAGCGGGTGTAGCGACGCGGGCTGACGTTTGATGATCAACACGGGGGATTTTTCGATAAGCATATCAAGTCCTGAAAACGTTTACTATTTTGAAAAAACTATTTGCTGGCCGGTTTGCGCCCCACGAAGCTGCTCATGCGCTGGCCGTCGCGGGCTTCGATCACATCCCAGCCAGGGAAGTGCCGTGGCAGTTCGCCCAGTCCCAACATGTGCTCTGGCTGGGCGTTGGGATGCTCCGCCAGGAAATTCACGTTAAGCGTCTGATAGATCACCAGCCCGCCCGCGCATACTCGCGAGCGAATAGCGGGGAACAGCCGCCGGTCCAGAAAACGGAACACATACACCAGGTCGTAGGCCACATCCGGCAGCGGGAAACAGTCCAGGTCCGCCACCACGAAATTCACGCCCGCAAGTTCCCGGCGCTGCATTTCATCGCGGGCGCGGCGCAGCGCTTCCAGGCTGATATCGAAAGCATCTACGGTGTAGCCCCGTTCGGCCAGCCACAGCGCATTGCGGCCCAGCCCGCAGGCCAGTTCGAGCGCACGGATGCCGGGGTAGGGGGCCGGGGCGTGATGGGTCAGCAGCTTGTGGGGACCTTTCTGCAAGGCCGAGATCGGGTCGGCATACCGTTCGTCCCACCGCGCGCGATCCGTGTGTGCCATCGCCGCCTAACGCTTTCCCATGTAAACCGGCACATAATCCAGCGCATCCGGCACCGAGGCGAGTGTTTCCTTGTCGCCCGGCATCAGCGGCATACGCGGGCTGCGCTGGCGCAGGCGGTGCACCTGGTAGGCTTCGCGGATGGTGTCGAAATCAGGGGTACGCCAGTTGGCGGGCAGAGCTAGCACACTCGCTATCGCGCGCACGCGCTGCCCGTGGAGGTTGTTCCACACATCCTGCCCTCCGCCGCCCATCAACGCAGCGCGGGCCTGGGCCTGCTCATCGCCTGCCTCGTCGTCGGCTTGGCGCGCCAGCTTACCGAACAGGTTGTCGCTCAGGCGCTTGAACAGCTTGTTGGCCTGCCGGGGATTGACGCCCTGGTCTTCCGCGAACTGGCGCAGTTCCGGCGGCAGGTCTTCGGCCCCGGCCACGACAACCGGTGGCTGATCGCTCCCTACGGCATCCACCGGCAGCTCCCCGTCAAACGCCTGCTGCAACACGTCCAGCGTTTGCCCCTTACGCAGATAATCCGCCAGCGCAGCCGGGTCGTCCGTGCGCGTGCCGTCCTGGTAAAGCGCAAACCCGCCGTCGTCAGCCGTCAGCCAGCCATACAGCAGTGGCTGCGCCAACGTTTCCTGCAAACTGGGCAAAACGACCTCGTCCGGCTGGCCTACGACACGCACCCAGCTATCGGTCGGGGGCGTGACGAAGTGCCGCACCATCTCGCGCAAGCCGGGCGGGGTACCGGTTCCGCCGGGGAAGGGATCGTAAGGCTCGTAACTCTCTCTGGCCAACAGGTCGCGCAAGGCATCTGCCACCGGGCCGGAATCGGTAGTGGGCAGGTACAGGCAAAACCAGCTCATGTTGCCTCCTGTTCGGTGGTTTCCGGCTTGGGCTGGGCGTATTCTTCCGCCTGCCAGAAGATCATGACGTGCGTCAGGTCCACAAAGCCGATGCGATACAGGCGCATGAAGTCACGCGGGAGCGCAATCGAAAAGACCACGTCGCACTTGCGCTCTGTCGCGGCACGAGTGGCGGCTGCGATCATGGCCGCCTCCAGGCCCATGTCGTGCCACAGCGGAGCCGTAGCCACCGCTTCGAGTTCGGCGGTGGGCGGACGCAAGGCCAGCCGGGTCGCACCCAGCGGCGTCTCCTGGTAGTGGGCCAGGATAAAGACCGCCTCGCCCTTCTCCACCGCGACGACCAGCCGCTGCACGTCATTTGCGGGAACCGTCAGCGCTTCGGTGTTGTAATATCCGGCGCGGAAGACACGCAGCCAGGTCGCCAGTTCTTCGCGCGTGGTGGCGATGGACGTGGTGATTTCGGATGGATGCTCATCCGGCAGCCGTCCAAACACCAGCTCATCCGGCATACTGGGGCCATACAATGGACGATAGACCATCACCATGCGCTCGTCTTCAAGCGTGAGGTCCATCATCTTGATCTGTTTGGTGAATGCCTCTGGGAAAAGCGCGTCCAAAAAAACCAGGCGCGGCGTGCGTCCCAGGCGCTGCAAGCCCGTGAAGGCATCCAGCAGGTCTTCGCGTCGAATCCACGCCACGCCCTTATGCGGGGTAACGCAGTTCAGGTGCGTGGCGGGATTGGTCATATGCACGTACACATCGACCGTACCCAACTGCTCGACCACCACGCCCTCGTACAGCATGGTTTCCCAGATGTGTTTCTGGATGGCGCGCAAGATGTGTCGGTCGTCACGTTTGAATAAGTTCATTTGTTTTCTCGGCGAGACTGGTCTAGTTCCCTCCTAACAGTGTACAAGATTTCGCGAGATGTGCCATAGCATTAAGGTCTCAGGCAGTTCACTCCAGGGCAGGGCGCAGCGCACGCTGCGTTTGCCGCAGCAGGTAGGCGAACACCGCCAGCACGGGCGACAGGATGATGCCGCTGGTCACGATAGCCGCGCGAATCGACGCAGTGGTGCCGATCCAGCCGATGAATGGGCCACCCGCCACCTGGCTGATGGCGTCGATCTGGCCCGTCATCGAAAAAACTGTGGCACGCACCCGCGACTCGATGTGCGGCGTGACCCAGGCCTGGAGCAATGGCCAGCCTGTCCCGCGCACGGTTTGGAAGCACCACAGCGCGACGATGGCGACGCTTAACGGCTGCGCCAGGGCAAAGACGAAGATACTGGCGACCATCACCGCATTTAGCGCGAACAACAGCCGCAGCAGCGCGCGCTGGTCGGTGGAATCGGTGCGCCGCCGCACGACCTCCGTTACGCCTATCGACAGCAGGGTCGACACCGCGCCAATGGCCCCGACAAAGACCACCGGCTCTACATTCGGCAGGGTGTAGTCCTCCAGCACATGCGCCGTCCACAGCCGGTCGAGGCCCTCGCTGTACAGGCCCAGAAACACCGACAACACCGCAAACCCCAGCAGCACACTGCTGCCGCGTACCAGGCTCCAGCCTGCCTTGAAGGTCTGGAACATCGTGCGCCAGGAGTCACGTTCGTTGGGAGGCGTAGGCGTAAACCCGGTTTCCGGCATGGCCAGCGCCAGGAACAGGCCCAGCCCCCAGAACAACAACCCGCTGAGCACAATCGGCAGGCGGATGTTGAGCGCCGCCAGTCCGACAGCCAGGGGAATGGCGACCAGTCCACAGATACGCCCGGCTTGCGACCCGGCCAGGAACGCATCTCCGGCACGGTCTTCGCCAACTTCGTCCGCAATCCAGGCCTGAGTCGCGCCGCTGGTAAAGGTATAGCCCAGGCCCCACAACACCTGCGCCAGCAGCACCGCCTCGAACACCGGGAACAGCCCCTCCACCACAAAACCACAGCCAATTAGCAGCATGCCGATGATGATCGACAGGCGGCGGCTGTAGACATCGGCCACAATGCCGGTGGGGATTTCGAACAGGAAAATCGTGATTTCAAGCGTCGTGCCGACCAGCACCAACTGCAACGCATTCAGATCAACGGTAGTCACCTGGTAGACCATGTTGACGGTGAACACCAAGCGGAAAAACAGCGCGGTCGCGCCGCTCAGGATCAGGTAGACGCCATAAGCGTCCCGTTTATGATTGGCAAACAAGGTAGAACCCTCTCTCGGTCAATAATGCTGTTTGAGTTGGAAAGCGCGGTCGCGCCCCGTGACCGGAAAGGGTTAAACAGGCAGGTCAGATAGCGACGTGCGGAGCCGGTCGGCAGGCGCGTAGATTCGATGTCGAAGCAACGAGCAGTATGAGGATGTAGAGGATTCTCATTGTGCGCCTCCTTCCATGAAGTGAATAGTCAAAATAAACAGCCGCGCGCAGTGTAGCATACAGCGGCGGGCGATGTCAAGCCTCTCTACAGCGTGCATCCGGCAGCTTGAGGAACGGGATCATAAACGGCACCCGGCAGCGATAGGTGTGGTAGAGCGCGCCGGTGGTGCGCAGAAAGCGCTGCTCCTCGATCCACGCGCCGAAGACAAAATACACGCTCGTACCAGCAGCGAAGGCCAGCGCAGCGGCATTCATGGTCGGGTTGGCCCACAGGTACAACATCGCGAACAGGTACAGCGGGTGCCGCACCAGTGCATATACACCCCCCACCTGCAACGGTTCAGGGGGTAGGGGCAGCCGATCGCCGTTGAGGTAGGCCCAGGCTTGCTTAAGGCCCGCAAAGCGCAAAATGTCGATTTGCAGCGCCGCCACGCCCGCCCCCAGCACGCCAATGATCTGCACCGCCATCAACACGGCACTCAGTGCCGCGTCCGCTGCCCAGATCGTGGGACCCGGATTGGCGTACATCACGGCCAGCACGGGTAGGAAGGTGAGCACGCTGACGATGTTGTACAGCAAGCGATACAGACCCAGGTAGGCGCGCTGGCCAACCAGCGCCGCAAACCCGGCCTTGACCGGGACGAGGACTGTTAAACTGTGGAAAACGGCAAAGGCAAACAGGGCCAGCAGGGTGGTGATGGCTTCCGGCGGCATGTGGGCTTTCCTTCTCTTGTGGCCAACACACCGCAGATTATATGCCCTACAACAGCAGATCGCCCATGACGTGCAGCGCGCGATCATCAAGCACGATCATGTTCAGCGTGGTGATCGGGCTGGCCTGCCAGATGTTCAAACGCTCTGCAATTCGGGCCGAGGGACCACACAGCGCCACATCATCCACCAGCGCATCCGGCACGGCAGCGGCGGCTTCGGCTTTTTTGCGATCCAGGAACAGGTCCTGCACCCGTCGGGCCGCGTCTTCATACCCGTAGCGGCAGGCCAGGTTGAAGTAGAAATTCTCTTCACGCGCGCCCATCCCGCCAATATACAGCGCGAGCGTCGGCTTTACCCGGCTGCGGGCGGCATCCAGGTCGTCGTCCACCGCCACCATCACCGACGGCGCAATGTCGAACGGCGCGACATCCTTGCCGCCCCCGGCCAGCGCGAATCCCGCCTCGACAGACTCACGGAAGACGGCGTCGTAGTGGCGTGGGGAGAAGAAAATCGGCAGCCAGCCATCGGCGATCTCGGCGGTTAGCTGCACATTCTTGGGACCAATCGCGGCTAGGTAGATGGGAATGTCGGGCCGCCCGTGCAGGATCGACTTCAGGGGCTTGCCCAGGCC
>JAADYV010000651.1 GCA_010092855.1 Chloroflexota bacterium
ACCTTCCCGCGCCTGATGCGCACCACCCTGGCCTGGACCAGCCTGAACGTGATCTTCCACCTGATCTTCGGCATGATCCTGGCCATGACGCTCAACCAGTCGAACCTGAGCTTCCGGGGCCTCTACCGCGCCATCATTATCCTGCCCTGGGCGATTCCACAGGTGATCGTGGCGCTGGCCTGGAAAGGAGAGTTCCATTCCCAGTTCGGCTTTGTCAACACCCTGCTGGAACAGGTCGGCATCGAACCGGTGAACTGGCTCTTCACGCCGGGACCGGCTTTCGCTGCCGTGACCTTCGTGAACATCTGGCTGGGTATCCCGTTCTACATGGTGACGCTGTTGGGTGGCTTGCAGTCCATTGCGGGCGAATATTATGAAGCCGCCGAAATCGACGGTGCGAACGGCTGGCAGCGCTTCCGCCATATCACCGTGCCGTTGATCCGGCCTGTGGCCGTGCCCATCATAACCCTCGACGTCATCTGGACCTTCAACAACTTCAACGTCGTTTACCTGATTACCAAAGGTGAACCGAACGAAAGCACCAACATCCTGGTAACAGCGCTCTACAACGCGGCCTTTGGCGAAAATGGGCAGTTCCAGCTTGGGTTTGCCGCGGCCTTCTCGCTGGTAATCTTCGGAGTGCTGTTCCTGTTTGCGTCGGCCTGGGTCACCAGCAGCGGCGCGCTGAAGGGAGTGTATGAAGAGCAATGAACAACCCAATCGCGCTGTGGCAAAGAAGCTTCTGGAATGAACGCCCCTACGACAACCCGTTTCGCATCTGGACGCGGCGGACGCGGGGCATCGTGGCCCCTCTGGCGCTGCTGGTCGGGGTGGTGTTGGGCCTGCTGATCCCCGATAACTTCGGCACAGGCCTGTTCTACGCCCTGGTCGGAGCCTGGGTCATGATCACGCTGGTCAGGCCGTCGCATGGTTTCCTGCTGTTCTACTGCGTGTTCACGATCTACCCGGTGTCGCGCGTGTTCACCATCTCGCTGCGCGAAACGCAAAACCTGCTCTCGACCTCGCTGGCGCTGATCCCCGACAACGCGACGTTCGACAACTATGAAAAGCTGTTCACCGAGCAGAATTTCTCGTTGTGGCTGTGGAACAGCTTTCTGATCACGATCACAGTTTCGGTGATCGGCGTGATCGTGTCCGCGACCAGTGCCTATGCTTTTTCGCGCTGGCGGTTTCCGGGGCGTGCTCCCGGTCTGCTGATTCTGCTCTCGACGCAGATGATCCCGGCGGGGATGCTGCTGATCCCGATCTTCATCATCGTGGCCCGGCTGGGGCTCCAGAACAATATTCTGGGCCTGTCGCTGGCCTATATCACGACCGCCGTGCCGCTCTCGATCTGGATTCTGCGCGGGTACTACGACACGATCCCGTTTGACCTGGAGGAGGCAGCCATGGTTGATGGAGCTACGCGGCTGTCGGCATTCTGGCGGATCATTCTGCCGCTATCGGCTCCGGCGCTGGCCGTGATCTTCCTGTTCAACTTCCTCAACGCCTGGAACGAATGGCAGGTGGCGAACGTGATCCTCAAGGCCGACGACATGAAAACCTGGCCGTTAGGCATCAACGAGTTCATCGGCAACTTCCAAACCGAGTGGGGCCTGTATGCGGCTGCCTCCGTGATCATCACGGTGCCGGTCGTGGCGCTGTTCCTCTACAGTTCCAAGTACCTGATCAGCGGCCTGACACTCGGTTCGGTCAAGGGTTAACCCGGCTAGCTGTTGGCGAGCACGTTGTTGACGAACATGGCCGGAACTTCCTCATCACACCCATCACCGGTAGGGGCGCAGCGCGAATGTGCCCCCTACCGGTCACATAAATCTGGGTTTTGTAGACTCGCTTGAATCTGATCAAACAAGTATTCAGGAGAACGATAAACACCATGCGGAGTAGAAAAATCGTATACCGTTGCCTGCTGACCGTGCTGCTGCTGGCATTGCTGCCCCTCTCACCACTGACGCGCGCGTTGCCAACCGCTTCAGCGGACGAAGACACCGGCATTGATACCAGCGCGCTGCTGCACGACAGCCGCAGCGACCTCTATCGCACGCCGGGCGGCGCAGTCACCACCGAAACCCCGGTGACGCTGCGCTTCCGAACCGCTGCCGGAAACGTGGACAGCGTCTCGGTCAACGTGGAGAACTGGCGCGCCGGTTCGCAGAGCCTGCTGCCGATGACGGTCGTCACCACTACCCCAGACGGGTACGACCTGTGGGAAGTCACGCTGGACACCGGCAGGCAAACCAATATTTATTATTACCGCTTCCTGGTCAACAAGGGCGACCAGACGGTCTACTATGAAGACGACACCCGCCCGGAGGACGGGCTGGGCCCGTTTGTGGCTGCACGCGAAGGCAGCACTGGCCAGGTGTACGACACCAGCCCCAATCTGACTTACCAGATCACGGTGTATGATGCCGCATACTATACGCCGGACTGGATGCGCAACGCCGTGATCTACCAGATTTTCCCGGACCGCTTCCGTAACGGGGATACGAGCAACGACCCGGCGAATGGTTCCGAAGTGTTCTACGGCGAACTGCCGCTGTTTTTCCACAACACCTGGAACGAAGCCCCGCTGGATGGTCGTGTCGATACTGCCCCGACGGGAGCTGCCTACTACAACAGCGACTTCTTCGGCGGCGATATCGCGGGCATCATCGAAAAGCTGGATTATCTCGAAGCGCTGGGCGTAACCGCGATCTACCTCAACCCCGTCTTCGAGGCGCGCTCCAACCACCGCTACGACACGTCCGATTACCTGGCCGTCGATCCGATCCTGGGCGACCTGGACGACTTCGAGCAGTTGGTGGCCGAAGCCGAAGCACGCGGCATGGTAATCATTCTGGACGCGGTTTTTAACCACCTTTCCAGCGACAGCGTGTTCTTCGACCGTTATCATCGCTTCGAAACCGACGGCGCGTGCGAAAGCACCTCCTCGCCCTACCGGGACTGGTTCTTCTTCTCTGCGCCGCGCGGCACCCAACCCGACGCTTGCGTGGATGACGGCAACGGCAACACCTACTATACCTCGTGGGCCGGGTACGACAGCATCCCCAAGATCGACAACAGCCAGCTTGAACCGCGCGAATACTTCTTCCTCGACGACAACAGCGTGGGGCGTTTCTGGGGCAACCTGGGCATTGGTGGCTGGCGTTTGGATGTAGCGGGCGACATCGACCCTGGCGGCCCCGGCATCATCTACTGGGAGCCATTCCGCGCGGTCGTGCGCGATGTGAACCCCGAAACCGTGATCATCGGTGAGGAATGGGACGACGCCACGCGCTGGCTGCTGGGCAACGAGTGGGACTCGGTCATGAATTACCGGGTGCGCAAGGCAATTTTGGGCTTTGCGGGCGACGAAGACTTCTACGACAACGACTCCAACGGCGACCGC